>NZ_AFGF01000211.1 GCF_000219125.1 Acetonema longum DSM 6540 | reverse complement strand
CTATATGTGNNGCATTTTTTCAGCTCAACTTTGCCAACAAACGAGTAAACTTAATGCTGGATATATGACTGTGGTAAGCGAAGTCGATGTTCGGGAACTTGGCACGATGGAATTTTTGCACCAGAGCGCTTTTTAACCAGTTAATCGATCTACAGCATATTGGACAAATCGTTTAACCGCCGGTGATGCATTTTCCAATGATGAAAGTGCGATACCCAACGTAATTTGTTGTGGGGGGTCAAGGGGAAGTTTTACGACATCACATTGCCATTTGCGAGTGATCAATTCATTCATAATACTCATTCCTAACCCCTGTTCAATCATAGCCATAGTAGCGAAATTTTCTAACGTAGAAAATTGGATGCTCGGATTTAAATTATTATTTTGAAATAGTGCAACTACATCAACGTCGCGTCCAAGAGCTGGCATGATAAAACGCTCGTATTCACAATTCTGAAGCGGGTATGATGTTTCAGTGGCAAGTGGATGTGTTTTCGGCAATACGGCCAGCATTTGATCTTTAACAAGCGGTATCCAGTCATAGGGCATTGGTTCTTTGTAGCTCAAAAAGGCCACATCTGCAATTTTTTCATCTAGCCATTTAGTTACTTCCTGCCGAATTCCTTCCATCAGTTTGATTTGGATTTGCGGATAATTCTCTTGAAACGCCCGAATAACACCCGGTAGCCAGTGTGTTGCAATACTAGAGTATGCAGCGATTGTAATGCTGCCTATCAGAAGGCCATTCATTTCAGCCGCAAGTTGGTAAATACGATTTTCCTGCAAAAGAAACTCCCGCACAGCAGGTAAAATTCTCTCTCCATTCTCGGTTGGGATTACCCCTTTTTTATTTCGGCGCAGCAGAGAAAAACCTAGTTCATTTTCAAGAGCATTAACAAGTTGACTCACCCCGGAGGGAGTATAATTCAAAACTTCTGCCGCTTTTGAAAAACTCCCAGCTTCAACAGCGGCCAAAAAAGCCTTGCATCTTGCACTTTCCATAAATACCTCCATTAAGTCATACTAAATATAAATCAAACAAATCTTAGTTTTACTTTATGATAGATTTATTCTACAATATGGTCAAGGAAAAAACAATGTTTGAGCTGTAGGAGGATACAATGAAAATATCTATATCTGATGAAATCAAAATAGTATGTCCGGGAACCGTACTTGGCATTTTGCACTACAAAGTAACTGTAGAGCCCAGCTCTACCAAACTCCTCGACATTTTTGATAGTGCTATTGCTAAATTATCTGATGAATATACATTGGATGCTATTGTGCAAAATCCGCATATTGCGGCTACCCGACAGGCATATAAAGCGCTTGGAAAGTCACCTCATGAGTATCGTAATGCGGCAGAAGCCATGCTGCGGCGAATTATAAAGAACTCAGAGCTATATCACATTAATAATGTTGTGGAGGTCAATAACCTGATCTCCGTTTCCTCCGGTTACTCCATTGGCTCCTATGATTTAGGCGAGTTGAAGGGGGCTGTTGAACTGCGACGCGCCGAAGATGGTACTCATTACGATGGCATTGGGAAGGGGAGTGTGAATATTGAGCATCTCCCTGTTCTGTATGATGATCTCGGGCCGTTTGGCAATCCAAGTAGCGACAGCTGCAGAGCTATGATTCAAAGTGGCAATCGCAATGTTATTTCGGTTTTTTATTCTTTTGATGGACGCAAAGGACTCAAGCCATGGATAGAGCAGTTTTCTGCAAACTTGGAGCAGTACTGTGGGGTCAGAGGTATTGAAATATGGATCGTGTAATATGGTCCTCCCGTATTTGTAAAGATACATGGAGAAATGCACAATCGGAAAGGATTATCTTTTAATGCGGGTATTACAAAGCCAGGAATTTAAGGGATATTTACAGGTTTTTGTCGCCGGTGTATTATGGGGATGCATCGGTCCTTTTATTCAGTTGATGGAACAATATGGTTCATCGTTCGCGTTTACAAGCTTTCTGCGTATGGCCTTTTCCTTCATTATCCTCGCAATAATTACCGTTGCAAAGTTCGGCGTTCCTTCTCTCCGTGTAAACCAAAAGACACTGCTGTTATGTGCGCTTCTAGGCCTTGTTTGCCATGGAATTTATAATGTGTTTTATAGCATAGCCGTCACTCTGACCGGCGTTACGGTTAGTGCCGTTTTGATGAATACTGCCCCGGTATTTACTACCATAGCCTCTTGCTTTTGGTTACGCGAAAAATTCACATGGGTAAAATCTGCGGCAATGCTTGTAAATATCACAGGGTGCACTTTGGCTGCGACTGGTGGAAATTTTGATGTAATGCTTTTCTCGCTGACCGGTATTCTTTGTGGAATTGGATCAGGTTTCTGTTATGGCATGACCGCAATCATCGGGAAATTAGCCGGAGAAAAAAGCAATGCTTTTGTTATCAGCACATATAGCTATCTGTTTGCTGCAGCCGGCCTCGTTGTTTTTATGAATCCCTGGGGAACGCCCGTTCCTTGGAATGAGAGTGTGCTTCTATTGGGATTTCTCTATGCCTTGATACCAACAGCAATCGCATATCTTTTCTACTATCAGGGTTTGCAAAAAATCACAGAGAGCAGCAAAGTCCCTGTGATTGCGTCCGTTGAAGCGGTCATTGCGGCGGTGATTGGCGTTGCGATCTTTAAAGAGCAGGTAGATATGATGAATCTTATTGGTATCTTTCTGGTAATAGGATCAATTATATTAATGAATTATAGAATCCATCCTCAAATAAGCCATAACAGTAACTGATGCGAAAGTCACACTCGCGGTATAGAGAAGAGCGAAACCTTACGCAAATGCATCTATACTCTTTTGCCTTCGCTACACCTGTTTTCTATTATTATGATTTTCGATCAGGTATTCTTTATTGTAGATCAAAACCCACTTCCTAGCCTTGCGGCTTAAAAGTGGGCTTTGTACAATCTGTGCCATCAGACTTCACATAATCTGATGGCATTTCAGCATTTTTCGCTAATCGGCTTTGCCCACAATAATATCCTCATATTTACACAGTCCGAGCGAGTTGAACTTGACGCCGGATATATGGCTGTGGCAAGCAAAGGCGATGTTCGGGTGATAGAGGAAAATCCAAGGCGCGTCTCCGAAAATGATCTGCTGGATCTCGCGGTACGCCTCGAGCCGTCTTTGGGGGTTGAGAATTTTGTTGGCCAGGGCCATTTTCCGGCTGACGGCCTCGTTTTTGTAAGAAGACCGGTTGGTGGAAAGATCGGGAGTGAACAACGGCTGCAGAAAATTGTCGGGGTCCCCGGTATCGGCGATCCACCTGCCGATATAGACATCGCATTTTTCGCGGATATTGTTGACATTGAGATAGCCGGCGGACGGGGTATTCACCAGGACGCAGTCGATGCCGGCCGCCTCCAGGTCTTCCTTGACATACTCGGTAATTTTGTTGAATAAGCTGCCTCCGGCGTCCTCGCGATATAGAATCCTGAGCTTGGGTGCGCCGCTCAGCCCGGCGCTTGCCAGCAGCTCTTTCGCCAAGCGCGGATTGTATTTGTAGCCTGCCAGGCCGGGATCGCTGACAATGCCGGGCGGATACGGACCCTTGGCCTCGATGCCCAGTCCGCCCAACAGCTCGTCGATAATCCGTTTTCTATTAACCGCGTGATTGAGGGCTTTTCTGGCCTCGCGGCTTTGGATATAAGGCGAACGGGAGATCAAATTGAAGCCGGCGTAATAGATGCCCATAAGTTGAGAATCGGTGATCGTAATCCCCGGCCGGCCTTTCACCTTATCCAGCAAAGCCTTGCTGTCGATCAGCATGAAGTCGTAGGCGCCATTGAGGAACTCCTCGGGAGCCTCTTTGGGAGCCATCCGGACGCTGATGCGCCGGGTGTAAGGTTCGCCGTTATAATGGTCCGGAAAGGCTTCCAGACGGCATTCGTCTCCGCTGACGGCCAGGCGGTAGGGACCGCATCCGACAATATTTCCTTTAGATAATTCATCTAGGTCGATGATCGAAGTATAGAACTGACCCAGGTTGAGCAGGAAACCGCTGTAAGGCGAAGACAGCCGGATGTTGATACGGTACCGGTCCAGCACCTGGATGCCCCGCACGGAGGCGGCTTTGCCAGCCATATATTCTTCCGCGCCGTCGACATACTGCAGGGTCCAGCTGTTGGGGGACCGGGTCGCCGGATTCAGAATGATCTCGTAACAGCGTTTGACGTCCTCGGCCGATACTTCCCGCCCATTATGAAACTTGGCGCCGCGGCGCAGGTTAAAGACCCAGGTATTGTTCTCTTCCAGGTGCCAGCTCTTGGCCAGGCCCGGGCAAAGCTGTCCGGCCGAATCAATGGACAGAAGGCCGGTGTGGACATTGGAAATGACCTGTCCTCCCGTCCAACTGGTGGACATGAACGGAATAAACGTATCGATGGTTTCCGGAACGCTTGTCCGCGCTTCGCTGCCTTTAAACGAGGCGCTGTCCGACTCCTCCAGCATTTGAGCGGTTATTCTCCTGAGTTCGGTGGAAGCGTCCGTGAGCGAGTTGAGAGATGTTTTCACAAATTGGGTGTAAAGGGAAGCCAGCTCAGCGGTGGACATCAGTTTGCCGAAGGAACTGCCCATAGTTTGCGCCGAGTCGGTTACATGTTCAAGACTGGCCGTCTGCTTGGAAATGGCGCTGTGAATCTCGTCATAGACCCCGCCGCTCCGGTTTACGGCGGCAATAATAGTGCCGAACACTTCCGCAGTGCTGTTGGCAATCTGAGTTCCCAGCTCGACTTTGGCCGCGATGGCGTTCATGGCTCCCAGCGTTTTATCGATGCTTTGATTAATTTCGGTAATCGTGCGGCCGATGTATTCCACCGATTCAACACTGCGCAGGGCCAGCTTCTTGACTTCCTGGGCGACCACCGCGAAGCCTCTGCCGGCTTCGCCGGCCCGCGCCGCTTCGATCGAAGCGTTGAGGGACAACAGGTTGGTGCTATGGGCGATGTCCTTAATCATATTGAGCAGTTCGTTGATATGAGCCGCTTTGGCCTCCAGAGCGGTGACAACTTGTTTGGCCTCGTCCACGGAGGCGCCGATTTCGCTGATCGCGGCGATCGAATTTCCCACGGCGGCGGTTCCTTCTTGCGCTATTTCCAGAGTTTTATCGGAAATCTGCTTGGAGTTTTCCGTGCTCGCGAATACTTCTTCTGCTAAGGCCGAGTAATTATTGATCTCATCGACCACCTTCTCGATCGAGCTCATCTGCGTTTCCGCCGATTGCGCGATTTCGGTGGTGATCTGAATGAGACTATCTGCTGCAAACCCTGTTTCGTCGATTTTGTTACGGATTTTGTCCACAGCGCATTTTTGATTGTGCCGGAGAAGGATAGCCTTTCCATCTTGTTGCTTGGCGGGCGCAGGTTTAAAATCCGGAGTCGTTGAAGCTAGGTTGGAACCCTTCTTAGACCAGAACATCCCGTATTTCCTCCCGACATTACATAGTATTGCAAATGTTCAGTACTTCGGTAACCGGCCATTATTTTCCTGCCCTGAAGGCGAGATTTGTAGAAGAGTGTTTCGAGGCACGGGGACCATCGCCGAACTGGCTGGGTGATTGGAATGGGGAGGAGCAGTAGTTGCTATAATCGTCAGTTTTTACCTGTTAACGAATCTCTCTAGTTGTTGGACCAGTATGGCTATTGTTTTGATATTATGCTAAAATTAACCTGTAATGATAAACTAACGCTTAATCTTGTATTTAAGTTTTCCAGGGTTCCGCAGTTTACAGCTGGCAGGTCCGAGCGAAAACGCAAAGTTGGACTGTGGACAAGGAAGGATAAAAGCCTGGGAGTTATTTCATAATATTTCTATGGCTTTTTATTTATTGTGGAGGTATTTTATGAAAAAATTTGTTATTGAAGATGGCTTTTGGAACCTGTTTCCCAATGCAAGGATTGGTGTCATTACTTGCCAGGGCATAGATAACTCTATAACAAATACAGACAAATATAAGGATATGATTTACCATTCAGAAAAGGAAGCCTTAAAGTATTTGAAGAATGCAGAATTCAGCAGTAATGAAGTTATAAAAGTATGGAGAGAAGCATTTCAAAAATTTAAAACAAAAAAGGGTACAAGATCATCAATTGAGGCGTTACTAAAACGCGTGCATAGCGGAAATCATCTAGGAACTATTAATCCTCTGGTTGATATTTACAATTCTATTTCATTAAGATATGGACTGCCTTGTGGTGGCGAGGATATTGATACATTTGCTGGGGATATACGATTGACTAAGGCAGTTGGCAATGAAGAATTTGTTACGCTGGGGACGGATGAAAACGCACCGCCTTATGAAGGTGAGATAATATATAAAGATAACGCAGGAGCCATTTGCAGATGTTGGAATTGGCGCGAATCAGTAAGGACAATGCTCACTGAAAATACAAAGAATGCTTTTTTGTGTATTGAGTTAATTGATGCAAACAGGCTAGAAGAGTTTGAGAATGCTTTAAAAGATTTGGCAGGTACAGTAACGGATCATTTAGGCGGAACGTGTAAGATTTCAATTCTGGACAACAACAATAAAGCAGTATTAATAGGAGTAGGAGAATAAGAAATAAATTCTAAAGGCCCAAAGCTCATCAAATGCTTTGGGCCCTTTTTGTATTATTTTTTTCTGATTCTTCAATAAAATTCATTTCAAGCAACAAAGCAACCCCGATTTTACCCGCTAAATGATCCTGGCAGGTCCGGAAAGTGCAATCAAGTGAAGACTTCCATACTTCGATTCTAGCCGAATTATTGCCGTGCTACAATAAGGACAGAATAAAATTATATACCGGAATAGTAAAACAGGGAGTGACAAAGTATGCGCGACAGGCAAAATAATGAGATGGATTTTTATATTGGTGATCATGCGGTTTTATTCGGATTGATTGCTAAATTCAGTGAAGAAACTCTTGGCGATACAGGACTGGAAACCTGCAGGCAAGGGGTAATCATCATGGCCAGGGAACGAGGGTTACGAAGCGCGAAAAGATGTCTGGCCAATGGTGATGAATTGACCATTAAAAGTTACCTGTGCTATGCGGAACTGTTCGATAGCAAAGGCTGGAACCAAGTAGAAATTAATGCATACGCACCGATATATCAAACAAGCACAATTCGTTGCGGCTGGTACGATACTTGGAAGAAATACGGGTTCGAAAAATACAGTCTCATATATTGCGCGGGAATAGACAAAAATATATTATATGGTTTTAACCCGCAATTACAACTGGACATGGACAAGGTTTTAGCGGATGGTGATGATTGCTGCGGCTTTAAGTGGATAGGTTGCCGTTTTGATGATAAAGCTGAGCTCGATGCCATTATGGAGAAAAGGATGCATAATTTATCAAATATAACAAAGAAATTCCTTTATCAGACCGGGCATTTATTATCTACTTTACAAAGGACTCTATATCTGGAACACGGATTTATCGCCGGCAATACTATAATTGATAATAGTTTGGAAGCATATGCAAAGATATTTTCAAAAGAAAAATCTGATCGGATTCGTACAGAAGCAAAGAAAAATTTTATGCTTGTTGATCCGGAATGAAACAGATAAAGGCAGGTGTTTGTAATGATATTGGTTTTATTTGAAGTGACAATAAAAAAGAATTATATGGATAGTTATCTTGCCTTAGCCGCTAATCTTAAACATGATCTCGTAAAAAGCGAAGGGTTTATACGGGCGGAGCGCTTTTCCAGTCTGGTAAATGAAGGAAAGCTGCTGAGTCTGTCCGTTTGGGAGAATGAGGAAGCAGTAAGGGAATGGCGTAATCAAACAGAACATCGTATGAGTCAGGGCCAGGGACGTGATTTAATATTTGAAAGCTACACCATTACAGTTGCGTCTCAACTTCGCAGTTATACCAATATCGAACGGTCAGGCGCTCCGGAAGATTCCAATGAGTTATTTAATATACAATTATAATGATCGCGTATCCTGCGATATAATTATGAATGAAAAAGTTTTTTTCAATAAGGAAAAGAGGAAAATGGAAAATGGAAAATGGAGTGATTCTAAACGCATGTATTTTGCATACGGCGAGAAAGAAACAGAATATTTGAGGCAGAAAGATAAAAGACTGGGAGAGGTGATTGAGAAAATAGGTCATATTTATCGGAAAACGGATACGGACTTATTTTCTTCTGTCATTCACCACATCATAGGACAGCAAATTTCCACAAAGGCACAGGCAACGATTTGGCAGAGAATGCAGAATACCTTTGGGACGGTTACTGCCGGCAAAATTGCCATAACAAATGAGAATGAGCTGCAAGGCTTTGGTATGACTTTCCGCAAAGCGGAGTACATCATCGATTTTTCCCAAAAAGTACAGGACGGCAGCTTTGATTTGGATGGAATCCGACAGAAGACCAACGAGGAAGCGATTGCTGCGCTATCTGCCCTAAAAGGTATTGGCGCGTGGACGGCTGAAATGATTTTACTTTTCTGCCTGGAGCGTCCCGACGTTTTTAGCTTTGACGATTTGGCGATACAGAGAGGGCTTCGCATGGTTTATCATCACAGAAAGATAGATCGGAAGCTGTTTGAAAAATATCGCAGACGATTCAGTCCTTACTGCAGTGTTGCCAGCCTGTATCTTTGGGCTGTGGCCGGCGGCGCAGTGGAGAATATGAGAGACTATGCGCCAAAGCGAAAAAGAGTCACAGCACATTGATAAGATTTTAGGAAAATGCAGTAAAACCAGGCCCGGCTTTTTTCGGGCCTGGTTTTACTTTGGATGTTTACTGGTTGACCTTGAGCAGCCTGAATTCAGCCCCTTCATAGATCCTGACTGGCTTTCCCCGTTCCAGCAATTCGTGCTGCATCCACATGGCTTGCTTCCATAAAAGTTCCTGCGCCATATTTTGTTCCATGATAATTTCGTTCAGCCGGATCAGAGCCAATTTTTTATTGGTATGCTGATCGCGTCCCTGGGTGGAGACAACGCTGGTGCCAGTGGGAACATGGATGGCTCTTACGGCTGTTTCCACTTTATTGACATTTTGGCCTCCCTTGCCGCTGCTGCGAAAAGTTTCAAACCGGATCAAACCTGCGTCAGAAGTTTGCTTTTGGCTGGCTGCATTTTTCTGAATGATACTGACTCCAATGAACCAATTCTTGCGTTTATGTTTGGGCCGAAACGGACTTTGCGCAATCCACTGGATGGTCCCGGCGATCTTTTCCGGGATTTGAGTTGCTTTGAGGACGATTGATTTATAGCAGTGCACATAGCCGCCCGCTACCTGCGACACAATCTCCACATCACCGCATTCCTTTTTCAACACTTGCAGGAATTTTCCTACGGCCAGTTCACATTCCAGGGGGCCTCTGCCGGAGGTGATTTGAATAAGCATATCGTTCACTTTTCTCACCCCTTATAAGTCAGCACCGGACGCAGGGTGGCGACAACAGTAATCAGTTCATATTGCAGCAGGATGTCAATGACACTGTCAATACTTTTGTAGGCTTCAGGCGCTTCCTGAAACAGCAGGTCGGTATCGTGGCATACGACCCTGCTTTTTAATTTTGTCTGACGAATGGTGTCCCGGTCATACTTTTCCCGGATGCGGGATTTGCATAAGCTCCTGGCCCATTTTCGCCCGGCGCCGTGGGAGAGGGAAAAGGCGGACATGGCTGTATTCCCGGCCGGTTGTACAATATAGGTAAGGGCGCCTCTGGAACCGGGGATAACGACCGGTCCCCTTTCGGCGGATACGGCCCCTTTGCGGTGAATGTACAAGTCTCCTTTTTGTTCCATGAAATTATGCTGGCAATCGATTAATTTTTTTGCTTGGGGTGTATAGCCTAGATAATCGAGCAGCTTGACGACGACGATTTCCCGGTTTCTCTCAGCCCAGAGAATGGCCTGATCATGTTCCTCCAGATAGCTTTTGATGGGTTCCGTCCCTGTTATTCCCCGGCAATCCTGATACCGTTTTAAGATGCTTTGCCCATAGCCTCGCGACCCGCTGTGCACCAACAGCAGCAGTTGGCTGTCCTTCAGGCCTATCGCATGGCAAGCCGTGTGATCATAGCTTGTGTCCACAACCTGGAATTCAGCAAAATGATTGCCGCCGCCGATGGTACCCAAATCATAAATCGGGCTTGGTTCATTATAGGGGTTGACTGTGGGGAGATCGACCAATTCCCGGATATTGTTGAGTTTGGTAACCCAGCGCTCCAGCTTAAACTTTCTGCCGTCAAGTCCGGTATCATACAGCCCCATGCCGCAGCCTATATCGCCGCCGATGATATGCGGGTAGATAACCCCTTGGGTCACGACTGCCATCCCAACCGGAGATTTCCCCGGATGCAGGTCGGGTAACCCCACTGTTTGCATGGCGCCAGGAAGATCTGCCACTCCTTGCAGCTGAGTGACGGCTGTATGTTCCATCCAATTCTTTTCATTGGATATGATTGTTATATTGCTCATGGGATGATTCTCCTTATTTCTTTGCTTAAAAATGGACATAAAAAAGCCGCAGCAACCAAGCTGCGGCCTACATATATCCTACCTGTAAAGGGCACAAAAAACACGATAACCTATCGTGCCGTAATAAAAATATTAGGCGTGTGGTTGTCTGAAAAAAGACTATTAAATTCGGTTCACCTTAAAATGATTCATTACCAACATAGCAAGCATTCCTTTTGCCTAATATTTCTACCGGTTCTTACTATATAATCCATAAAGATGTTTGTCAAGTGAATTTTTGGCGATAGTATCAGACAGGCTGTTTCTCTAAATCCAACAGATACTGTTTAATCGCAAGACCGCCTGCATATCCGGTCAAACTGCCGTTAGCCCCGATCACACGGTGACAGGGGACAATGATCGGAATGGGATTGCGGTTATTGGCCATGCCTACAGCCCGGGTGGCTTTAGGATTGCCGATCATGACAGCAATGTCTTTATAACTGCGAACTTTACCGGCGGGAATAGTCTGCAGAGCTTCCCACACTGATTTTTGAAAATGGGTGCCATCTAACCGGACCGGCAAATCGAATACCATTCTTTTACCGGCAAAATATTCGTTTAACTGCCGGGCTGCCTTTTGTATCAGCGCAGTTTCAGCCAGTTCATAATCTTCAAGTTTCTGCTCATTCTCAAATAGAATATGAGATATGGCGCCGTCATCTTCGGCAATCCCGATTTTTCCGATGGGGAAATCTAAATACCATATATTCTTCACGATACATGCTCCTCTGTAGCTTTTTTTGCAGTTCTATGTTCACGGCGATAGCTGTTGGGCGTGGTTCCCGTCTGTCTCCTGAAGAATCCATAAAAAGCGGACAAGCTGTCAAATCCTATATCTTCAGCGATTTCGATGATAGGCAGGGCTGTTTCGGCGAGCAGCTTTTTCGCAGATTCAATACGTTTTTGATTCAGATAATCTTTAGGCGGCACGCCATAGTGCCGTTTGAAAATGACTGACAGATGATTGGCGGATACTCCGAGATGTTTCATTTCTTCTTTCAGCCGTTCCCTTTCCCGGTAATAATCATCGATTAATGCTTTTGTCTGACTGGCGATTTTTAACATAGGGTCATAATCAAACAGATCGGGGCGGCAGCGCTTACATGGCCTAAAACCTGCCTTTTCAGCTTCTGGGCGGGTTTTGAAATAGTGGACATTCTTCCTGAGAGGGGTTCTTGACTTGCAGGAAGGACGGCAATAGACGCCAACTGTTTTGACTCCGTAGAAAAATTCTCCGTCAAGGCGTTCGTCACAGTTTATGACTGCCTGCCAGAGCTCATCCTCCGAATGCCCCATCGTTTTCAACTCCCGTACTATTTCAAGCTGCCTCACTTAATTATAGAATACCATGCCGGCATAAGTCTTGCTTGTTTTTATGATGTAATTCGGTATCGCCAGTGACTGCAAGTGTTCTATAATGATCTTCAAAGGAATTTAGAAAATTTCTGCAGAAAGCTTTCTTGAATTTAAAATTAGGGGGGATAGCCATGAAGGTAACCGTTGTCATTGAGAATTCGGTGCCTGCCGGCGCTAAGGGACCCTTTGTTGGTGAGCACGGACTGTCACTTCTGCTTGAAACCGGTACGCAAAAAATACTCATTGATACCGGGCAATCCGGGGCTGTAGTCCATAATCTAAGTCTCCTGGGAGTTCATTCTCGGGAACTTGACGCCATAGCAATCAGTCACGGACATTATGACCATACAGGGGGATTGCCGTGCCTGTTAAGACATCGGCGCAAGCCGGTTCCTGTGTACGCTCACAGTGGGATATTCAAAAAGCGCTATGCGGTGGCAAATGGCCGCCGAAGTTATGCTGGTTTGCCTTTCACAAAAGAAGAAACGGATATGCTTGGCGTTGATTGGATTTTTGCTGATGAACCAATGGAGATCGCCCCCAAGCTTTGGCTTAGTGGCGGCATCCCTCGCGTAACCGGCTTCGAAATGGGCGATGCCAAACTGGTTATTCCCGATGTCCAGGGTTGCGATTGTCAGGATATTGTGCGAGATGATACAGTGCTGTATTATTCAGGGGAACAGGGTTTAGTGGTCATCGGCGGCTGCACCCATTCCGGTCTGGTCAATGCCGTTACCCGCGGAATGGAACTGACGGAACAGACAAAATTGGCCGGTTGGATAGGTGGGACGCATCTGGGGCCGGTTTCCCAAGAACAACAGGAACTGACTCTTGCAATGCTGGAACAGTATTCACCCAATTTCATTGCCGCCAATCACTGCACTGGATTCGATATGATGGCCGAACTGAAGGCTCGTTTTGGCAAGAAATTTATTCCTGCCTTTGTCAGCACGGTCATTGAATTTTGAATGCGCATGGTGGATACAATTTATTTTAAAAGGAGAATGAAAATGAATGATATACTAGAAAACATATTAACAAGAAGAAGCATTCGTGCTTTCAAGAAAGATCAAATACCGGAGGAAGATTTAAATACCATTCTTGTGGCAGGAAGCTACGCCCCGAACGGAATGGGACTGCAGGACTGGAAATTCACGGCTATCCAAAATGCGACTACGCTTAAAAAAGTTAATGAGGCTATCCGTCAAACCCTTTTATCTATTCCGATTGTGCCGGAAATCCACCCGTATGTTATGAGCCTGATTGAAAAAGCAAAAGACGAGAATGCGGACTTCCTGTATCATGCACCTACCTTTATTATTGTCTCAAACTTAAAGGATAATGGGAACTCCATGCCGGATTCAGCTTTAGCCATCGGCAATATGATGCTGGCAGCACATTCCATTGGTATCGGTTCCTGCTGGTTAAATCAATTGCCGGGATTGACTCATTTACCTCTTATTCGTGAACTTTTAACAGACTTGGATGTTCCGGAACACCATATTGTGTATGGATCGGTTGTTATGGGTTATGCGGCAGGGGAATCCAAGCCGGCGGCTCCGCGTAAAAATGTCATACACATTATTCGTTAGCTGCGGTAAAAGACAATTACATATGTCGAGTGCCAATACTAAAGGGGGCGCGTTGCGTTTTTGTTAAAACGTTCAGCGCCCCCCTGTTAGTTTCTTGTACTTTATTATCATTTGTTTATTAGAATCTTTATATTTATTTTCTTGCCGCAATCATTATACTTTGAAGTAGAAAGTTTGAGGAGGAGAGAAATAAGGTATGGTTACAATCGTGAATATAGAAGCGGCAGATATGGAACAGCTGGCGGCATTGGGCGAGGAGCTTACCGGAAAGAAACCTCATATGCCGCAACTTAAAATCATACTTGATAAAATTTGTAGTGATCCTAATTATATTCTCATCGGCGCCAAGAGCGAGCGGGGACAATTACTGGGCAGCGTGATGGGAATCTTATGCCTGGACATCGTGGGTCAATGTCAGCCCTTTATGGTGCTGGAAAATCTGATCGTCCGCCGAAACAGCCGGCGGCAAGGAGTCGCGAAACAATTGGTGGGCTATTTGGAAGACTATGCCCGGGACAAAAATTGTTATTTTATTATGCTTACTTCCTTGGCGAAGAGGGCGGAAGCTCATGCATTCTACGAGTCTATCGGGTATGCCAAGGGTATGGTTCAAGGGTTTAAAAAGTATTTATAATATTTGCGGCGTTATAAATGGCTAGTGACAGTACCAATTACTGTTTTAGGAGCTATTCTTACAAATTCCTCCATAGCTTTGGTGATGTATTTATTTTGTTTATTATAGAAGAATACATTGCGAAATGTATGAGGGCTGTTTATTTTGTAATATAACATCGTAGAATTACGGTTGGCTTTTTGGGCCAATGTATCGCTGATGATAGCAGCTCCCATGCCGTAGCAGGCAACGTTATACGCTGTGGCCAGCTGATCTAATTCTAAAACGATTTTAGGAATGAGGCCGTTTTCTTGAAAAACTTTATCAGCGCGTATTCGCGTGTCATTGCCTGCTCGTAAGAAAATGAACGGCTCATGGGCAAAAATGGAGAAGGGCACGGCTTTTGTTGCCGGATCTAAATGTTTTCCCTGGCAAATATCATCGATTGATAGTTGATATTCCCGCGCAAGATGATTCGAAAGCAGCTTGGGAGGCACGGTAAGAATGAGATTCTCGCTGCAGAACAAATGCTTTTCGTAGATTGTTTCGTCTAAGGGGTAATTATCCAGTACAAAGTCCAGTGTGCCGGCAAATAACAGTTCTTCCAACCGGGCGGAAGCGGCCTCGATAAGAGTGACCTTGATGGCAGGATACTTGTCGTTGAATGCTGTTATGATCGCCGGTACAATAAAAGAAGCAAAAACATTGCTGGCACCGATAGAAAGGCGTCCTGTTTTCAGCTGATTTAAATTGCTCAGATAGTTTTCAAAGCGGTTTTCTATATCCATAATGGTCTCGGCGGCTTTTATATATTCTGCGCCTGCGTCTGTTAAACGAACCGCTTTGCTGCTGCGATCGAAGATGGAGCAGCCGATGCGGTTTTCAATTTTTTTGATTGCCGCACTGAGGGCGGGTTGGCTGATATATAGGTTTTGAGCGGCTTTGGTGAAACTCTTTTCTTTATACACTTCATAAATATATTCTTTTCCTTTAAACATACAATCTCTCCTGAATATAATCAAATGATTATATTATTTATACTAATAGACGTATTTGATTATATTTTATCCAAAATCTATAATGAAATCAAATGAGGGATGACGATGTTACACAGTAGGGGGATGAGACAATGAGAAAGGCCATCGGCATTCTCGGCGGTATGGGAGCGGCAGCTACCTGTGATTTATTTAATAAAATTATTACGATGACAGACGCCAAATCCGATCAGGATCATATTCATATTTTCATAGACTGTAATACTAATATTCCTGACAGGACCAAGGCGATATTAGGGAAGGGGGAAGATCCCGTTCCCGAAATCGTGAGAAGCGGTATCCGTCTGCAGTCAATGGGAGCGAATGTGTTAGTCATGCCGTGTAATACAGCCCACTATTTTTACGATAGAATTACGCCTTTCTTCGATGTCCCGCTATTAAATATGTTGCAGCTGACGGCTGAGGCCATACAAAAAAGAGGTATAAAGCGGATTGGCTTGCTGGCAACGGATGGGACTCTTCAATCCGGGGTCTATCATGCGGTATTGGCGCAAGCCGGTATAGAGGCAGTGATTCCTTCCCTCTCGGATCAGGCGAGCGTAATGGATGTTATTTATAATGGCATAAAGGGCGCGAATAGAAATATCGACCTGGGCAGATTTTACGATACAATCGACGGATTATTTGCGCGAGGCGCGGAAATATTGATACTAGGGTGTACCGAACTGCCGATTGCATTTGAAATCTACCGCATTGACCGGCCGGCGATTGATCCGACTACGGTATTGGCAGCAGCGGCCATTCAGTTTGTGGGTAAACCCTTAGTGGCAAGAAATTTAGCCGTTTGACCTGCGCTGCGTCTTACATTGGCTGATAAACGCAACCCAAGAACTCCTGTAAACCATTTACGGCTTTAACAGGAGTTCTTGCAGTTTATTTAGAACTGTATACTAACAGCATAAATTAAGGCTGAAATAATGGCTAAAGCTGCGAAGGTGATGTATGTTGAAATTAATTGTTACGGATATGGACGGTACGTTGCTTAATTCCAACCGGGAAATCAGTCCGGGAAATGCTGCGGCGTTAATGGCGGCGCAGCGGCAAGGGGTGGAAATCGCCATTGCTACAGGGCGGATATACGAGAATGCGCGGGGATTATGCCAAAGAGCCGGGTTTAACCCTCACATCATCTCTAACCATGGGGCGTTTGCCTATACGAAAGATGGAGAACAGCTTTTAGGTGTAGGGATCGATAAAAGCCATGTTAAAAATGCGATAACTTGGCTCACGGATAATCATTATTTTTATAATCTGTGTACCGATAGGCATTCCTATATTCCGGCCAGTACGGCAGATATTCTTTCCAACGATTTTCATGCTGCCAAATCACTGATTCCTGATGTCACTGCGGGAAGAGTTCAGCAGGTGATTCAAATATATCAAAAAATGGACGGCAGGACCCTGATTGATAAATTGGACGATCTTTTGGAACAAGGTTTGGCTTTTGGCAGCATTACCTCAATAACCTTCGATCAGGAGAAGCTGCGCCGAGGCAGGGAGTATTTCGGCGCATATCCGGGCTTAGCGTTAAGTATCGCCGGCAGGGATATTTTCGAACTGATTAACCCAACGGTTTCCAAGGGAAAGGCCCTGGAGAAGCTGACGAATCATTTGCATCTTCCTATGAACGAAGTCATGGCAATCGGTGATAATTATAATGATATTTCCATGTTGGAGCGGGTGGGGATCAGCGTTGCCATCGGCAATGCCGAAGAAGATGTGAAAAAGATCTGCAAGCATGTATCTCTGTCGAATGACCAAAACGGAGTAGCCCATATCATTAACAAGCTGCTCAAACTATAAATTCTATTTTCTATAAAAGGGATGAAATTTTCTGTGACTGATGGTACTGCAAAAGGCTTGATGCAGGATGAGAACGGCAGCAAGTCCCGTTTAGCCGCCAATACCTATAAAGGTATTCTATTAACAACTTTGTCAGCTGTTTTATTTGGCGTGACTCCCGTGCTAACCTCCCTTACTTATAGCCTGGGCGGCACGCCTGAAACCGTAACATTTTTCCGGAATCTTTTTGCGATTCCCGCTTTGTTTCTGCCGCTTTATCTGAAAAAGATACCCCTTTCCCTGCCCTGGCCGGTACTGCGTGATATTGCTCTATATGGGATAATCGGCGGGGGCATAACGACACTTTTACTTTATATGTCTTATCCTTATGTAGGAATTGGCGCCGCTACAACTTTGCATTTTTTGTATCCGGTATTTGTTTGTCTCATCTGCCGCATCTTTTTTAAAGAACGGTTGAGCTTGCGAAAAATAATGGTTCTGCTAATTGCCGGCGCCGGCATGTTATGTTTTTTTGATTTAAAGGCCGCCAGTCAGATAACCGGCCTTGTGATAGCGGGGGTCTCGGGATTGACCTATGCAATCTATATGGTTGCCATGGAAAAGAAGAGACTGGACCAGCGGAATTCTTGGATGGTTACATTTTATATGGCGATTTCGGTGTCGATTTTTATGTTGCTTTATAATATTCCGACGGGAAAGATTGTCCTGCTCTTACCGTTGAAAGCCTATCTCTATATGGTTACGCTCGCTATTTTAGCATCGTTTCTCGCCGTGCTGCTATTGCAATTGGGAATCAAATATCTGGGAGCTTCCACGGCAGCGATTCTGTGTTTGTTTGAGCCGATAACGAGTATGATTTGCGGGGGATTGTTTTTACAAGAGACAATCACGATTGAAAAAATTATCGGCTGCATCCTGATTTTTTCCGCGGTGGTTCTTCTGGCCACTAATAAATCCAGTTCAATTTCAATCCCGCATGGAACATGTTCTTAGGGGCTATTTATGCAGTTTAATTTCTCATGGGTCTGTGATATACTAATTAAAACTCAATATTCTAAAACCGTTGATTAAGAGTAGTAATCATTACAGCGAAATTTTAGAGAGCTGCAGGTGCTGGAAGTGCAGCATTTCAAGTAATGACGAATGGACTTATGAGGGCAACCTGAAAAGCATTTTACTTAGTAGGCGTTGACGGAAAACTCCGGTCGTAACACGGGGAACGCATGATAGTGCGTACCATTAAGTGGCTTGCAGATAAACTTCTGTCCTTATGGACAGAAGTTTTTTGTTTGAAACAACAGTAATAGTTGGTAAGATAAAAATCAGAAAATAATTTTGAAAGGAATTTGATGATGAAAAAACGTATTTTAACTGGCGACAGAACAACTGGAAAACTTCACTTAGGGCACTTTGTAGGGAGCTTGCAAAACCGCGTGAAGTTGCAAGATGAATATGATACCTTTATTCTTCTTGCCGATATACAGGCACTCACTACACACTTTAATAATCCCGAACTTATCAATTCAAGCATCTATAATATTGCCATCGATAATCTTTCCGTAGGGCTTGACCCCAATAAAATTACATTTGTTCAACAGTCGCAAGTTCCTGCTATTGCTGAACTGACCGTTTTTTATTCGATGCTGGTTTCGGTCAATTCACTCAGACACAACCCAACAATAAAAAGCGAAGCTATGCAATACGGATATGATGATTTGACATATGGATTTTTAGGCTATCCTATAAGCCAGACGGCAGATATAACATTTTGTAATGCCGATCTTGTGCCTGTAGGGGATGATCAGTTGCCTCACATGGAGCAAGCGAGAAAAATCGTCCGCAGATTTAATGATTTGTATGGTGAAACATTAAAAGTGCCAAAAGAACTGCTGAGCGCCACGCCACGTCTTCCCGGTCTTGATGGCAACAGTAAAATGGGAAAAAGTTTAGGTAATGCCATTTATTTATCCGATGATGCAGAAACTGTTACAGCAAAAGTAAAGTCAGCACTTACCGATATGAATAGAATTTCTGTGGCTAATAGGGGTAATCCTGATATTTGCATGGTAAACAAATATCATAAAGCGTTTAATGTTGACGAATATGAGAATATCTGTGATATGTGCAGGAATGCGAAAATTGGCTGTGTCGCTTGTAAAAAAACTCTTTCCATTAGGCTTAACCAAATGCTTGATCCATTCCGTGAGCGCAGAAGGTATTTCGAAAATCACCAAGGCGAAGTCAGGGATTTGATTGTATGTGGCACAAGTCGAGCCAATGAAATCGGCGCTGAGACCATGAGCAATGTAAAAAAGGCAATGAAAATTATAATCTGATAGTAATGTTAAAGTATCCTCCAACAAGTGTCTGCCATGTGTATGATGGAGAGCTTCCTCAAGAGCAACTAGATCATTTTTGACATAGATTCAATCAAAAATGGCCGATAAGGAGATTGAAATGCTAGAGAAAAAAGGGACTTACGCTCTTTTGGATAAATACAATTTTATTTATGAGGTTTACGATCACCCCGCAGTTAATTCCATTGAAGAATTGGATACATTGAATATTCCGTACAAGAAGCAAATTGCAAAGAATCTTTTTTTGAGCGATGATAGAAAGAACGACTATTTCCTCGTTACAGTGCCGGGACATAAAACAGTCAATTTGAAAATCCTGCGTGCTAAGATTAACAGCCGCAGACTGTGCCTTGCCAGCGAACAAGAGCTCTGGAAAATGCTGCTGCTAAAAAGGGGCTGTGTAACTCCTGTCGGAATCCTGAACAATACACGGAAGAATGGTCGTGGCCGTATTTGATAATAGTTTGCGGGGACAGCAAATTGGCATACATCCGGTGCAAAATACCGCGACGGTTTTCCTTGCTTTTGAAGATATCATAAAAATGGTTGAGGATCATAGAAATGCTATTGTTATGTGTGAATTTGAATAGGTAATTCCTTTTTATCGTATTGACTTAGATAGATAAACGGCATAGTTAGGGGAGGAGCGGTCAATGGATTTTGCTTATCTAAGAAATATCCCCGGGTTTGAGGATCTGGCGCCTGGAGATTTGGCCATGATCAACCAAGTAACCATAGAACGAAAATATAAAAAGAACGGAACCATTTTCATAGAAGGGGAACCCGGTGAAGGATTTCATTACATCAAGACCGGCAAGGTCAAGATCGTCAAGGCCTCTGTTGATGGTCGGGAGCACATCATCAACATATTGGGGCCAGGTGAGGTTTTTGCTGAGGTTCTGCTGTTCAATGATGAAGCTTATCCGGCAACCGCTATTGCGTTGGAAGACTCCTGTGTAGGCGTCATTCGCAATGACAAGCTGGAGGCAATCCTTGTCGGCCACCCGCGAATTGCCCTGCACATCATCAAGGTTATGAGCAGGAAAATCCGGTTCATTCAAATGAAGATCAAGTCCCTTGCCTTTTCCGACAGTTACGCCAAGATCGCCCAGACCCTGGAGGGGCTGGCCCGCCGTTACGGCAGGAAAACAGCGCGGGGTCTGGAGATAGATCTGGACATGACCAGGCAGGACGTTGCCAATCTGGCCGGGACCACCAGGGAAACAGCCAGCCGTGTATTCAGCATCATGAAAAAGGATAAAGTGCTGGATGCAGATGAACGCCATATTGTTATTCTGGATCAGGATGGCTTACGGCAGTATTATGAGAATCAGATGTAGCATTCAGGAGACCGACAAGTCTGATTTATCGGCTAATCCGCCGGTGATCAGACTTTTTGCCGTGTTGTGAAAATCACAGCGGCCTGTGACGCAAGTCACAGTAAAAATTACGTCAAAAGGGTAATATAAAATCAGAAAGCAACAAAGCAAACGGCTAGGAGGAATGACGATGCTGCCTAAAGGAGCCAATCTGCAGAAAATCCACAACGGGAAAAGGACATATGCCATCACGCCCCATCTGCCGGGCGGTTTCATAAAACCTGAAGTGCTGGAGAAATATGTCCATGTTGCCAGGAAGTATAACGGCATTCTCAAGCTGACTTCCGCCCAGCGCATCATGATTACCGGACTCAAAGCCGAGGACATTGATACCATATGGAGTGACCTGGGAATGCAGCCGGCTCTGGGTTTCGCCAATTGTGTCCGCAGCGTGAAGATTTGCCCGGGAATTGCATTTTGCAAGCGGGGCAAGCAGGACAGCATCAAGTTGGGGTTGGAACTGGACCGGCGGTACATAAAAAAGGAAATGCCATCCCGGATGAAGCTGGGGGTTTCCGGCTGCCTCAATTCCTGCTCCGAGGCAATTATCAAGGATATTGGCATAATCGGCACTGACGAAGGCTGGGATGTCTATGTAGGCGGCAGCGCCGGATCCCATCCCCGGCTGGGAGATCAGCTCATTACCGGTCTCAATTACGATGACACACTGCGAATCGTTGAAATCATTGTGGCCTACTACCAGAAAAATGCTGATATCGAACGGGTCGGCCAGTTCATTGACCGGATCAGTTTCGAAAAATTTAAAAGTGACGTTTTGGCGGAGTTCAGCCATCATACCCCATCCGCAGACGTGCCCAAACCCTACTCGGCGGAAGAACAGATGATTCCCCGGCCCGGCGGCCTGACTGAAGGCAAGTTGGTCTTCGGGGATAAAATCACTGCGGACAGTGTCATCGCCGACATCATCCGGGTATACCCTCAGACCGTCCCGGTGCTCCGTGGTTTCGGCATGGGCTGTCTCGGCTGCCCGTCATCCACCGGTGAAGCGTTGGAAAAAGCGGCCGGAATTCATGGAATCGATGTTGAAGAACTGATAGAGGCATTAAACCAAACTATAACAGGGAGTGAAAAATAATGAGCGCATTTATCGGCCCGATCCATTATTGGCTCTACAGCAAAATCCGTCTGGTCATCCGGCGGGAAGAACATGTTTACCAGAAAGCATATGAAATGTGCGGCGACACAGCGGAAGAAATCAGGGAGCAAGCCTGGCAGACCTACGGTGAGCCGCTGCCGGATACGGATCTGAGCGAACTCCTTGATCCCAGCAACATCCATGGCTGGCTGCAGCGCCAGATCAATGTCGCCGAGTCCAGGGAAGCCGCTTTCATCAAAGGGCTGCTCGATGCCTGCGGCAGCACCGCCGAAGATCTGATAGCCCAGGCCTTCGCCGAGTGCGGCAAACTGGCCGGGGAAGACGCCAAAGCAAAAGGAAAATATGATCTGGCTGCCGCGCCTGGCATATATACCGCTCTAAATGACTATTACCTCAACGGGATGCCCTGCGATCAGGACGACATGGTGGTGACCTCTGAGGATCATCGCATACTGTGGGAAACGGGTGTATGCCAGCAGGAAGCAAACTGGAAGCGGGCCGGCGTTGATAGTGGGACAATGAGTAATTTTTATCGGGCCTGGCTGAAAGAATTTGTCGTCCATGCCAATTCGGCCTTCTTATTCCGCCAACTGGCCGACAAGGCGGCCGGCGGTCCGGTCAACCGGTTTGAAATTTACCGTACCGGGTGCTGAATGCAAAGTGTTCTGTCGTAGAGGAAGAATGTTTTCGATTAGTGCGAATGAGTTGTAATAATAACGATTTGATATTGGTGTTTTGTTAAAATTATTGACAAAACAGCAGATCGTTTGTATAATAGTGATTAACTTAATATATAAAAGTGAAGACGGAAAAAAGTAGATGTATACTTGCTAAACAGAGAGCTGATGGCTGGTGCGAATCAGTTGGCGGTATAGGTCGAAGTTCATTCCCGAACTGCGAGGCTGAACGACAGTAGGCTGAGCCGGAGTGGCGCTCGTTAATGTGCTATGAGTTGATCTGATTCGAGATTATTAGGGTGGTACCGCGGAGCATTCCGTCCCCTTGCGGTAGCGCCTTTTTTATTTTCGACGGATAACTAGGGTGGTACCGCGATGCACGTCCGTCGTCCCTTTTTAAGGGACGATTTTTTATGAGAAAAGGATGGATGAACGGTGCTGAAAGTTTTACGTCAGAAAAAGGTAATCGCTTTAGCAATCGCAGCGGTATTAGCGATGAGCGCTCTTGCCGGCTGCGGTGATGAGAAAAAAGAAGCGGGTGCGGAAAAAGGCAAAGTCTACCGGGTTGGTGTGCTGCAACTGGTGCAGCACGGCGCTTTGGACGACTCTAACAAAGGCTTTGTGGACGGACTGGCGGCCAGGGGTTATAAAGACGGTGCCAATATTCAAATCGACCAGCAGAACGCGCAGGGGGATCAGTCCAATCTAAAGACCATCAGCCAGCGGTTTGTGAATAACAAAGTAGATTTAATTTTCGCTATTGCGACTCCGGCAGCGCAGATTGTTGCCAATGAAACAAAAACGATCCCGATTGTGGGGGCGGCGATTGTGGATTATAAAACGGCCAGGCTGGTTCAATCCAATGAAAAACCCGGCGGCAATGTGACCGGGACGACCAATCACAATCCGCCGCAGAGACAGATCGATCTGGCGCTGAAGCTGGTTCCAAAGGCAAAAACAGTGGGGGCGTTATATACCTCCAGTGAGTTGAATGCTCAGCTGCAAGTCAAGGCAATGAAAGAATACGCCGCGGAAAAAGGATTGACCGTTATTGAAGCGACTGTTACGAATGTCAATGATATTCAACAGGCGGCGCAGAGCTTGCTTGGCAAAGTGGATTTCATCTATTGTCCGACCGATAATACTATCGCTTCCGCTATGGCCAATGTTGCCAAGATTACAGTCCCGGCAAAGATACCGGTTTTTGTCGGCGATGAAACTATGGTTAAACGGGGCGGAACAGCGGGTATCTCTGTCAATTTTTATAAACTCGGTTTCCAGGCCGGCGAAATGACGGCTGATATACTTTCGGGCAAGTCAAAACCAGCAGATATGCCGATTGGCTCGCAAGAAGAGGTAAGGGTTATTATCAACCAGGAAGCGGCTAAAGCGATTGGTCTAAGCATACCGGAAGAACTGATGAAAGAAGCTCAATAAAGACCATACCGGAACGGTTTGGAGAGAACCCTCTGGCTAAGCGGTGAGAGCAATTACATGCTGTCTCCCGGCAGCATGTTTTAATACATGGGAGGCACGATACATGGGTGATTTAATGGTTTCTACTGTAGCCCAAGGGCTGCTTTGGTCGGTGATGGCTGTAGGTCTATATTTGACTTTCCGCACGCTGCATATTGCCGATTTAAGCGTGGAAGGCAGCTTTCCGCTGGGAGGCGCTATAGCGGCGGTACTGTTGATGGAAAATCATAGCCCCGCAGCTGCTATCTTTGCGGCAGGCGCAGCCGGGATGCTGGCCGGCGCCGTCACCGGGCTGCTGCATACAAAACTGAAAATACCCGCCTTGCTAGCCGGTATTTTGACGATGATTGCGTTATATTCAGTGAATTTACGAATTATGGGAAAAGCGAACTTATCCTTGTTAAATATTGATACGGTCTATACATCGTTAACGTTCCTGAATTTATCACCCAATATGATTACTTTCCTGGTTGGTCTTATCATCGCCATATTGATTCCAGTCCTGTTATACTGTTTTTTTGGCACAGAAATCGGGATGGCTTTGCGGGCTACCGGCAATAACCCGCAGATGATACGGGCGATGGGAGTCAATACGGATGCCATGCTGCTGCTGGGGCTGATAATCAGCAACGGACTGGTAGCTGTAGCGGGAGCCTTTATCGCCCAGGACAACGGCTTTGCCGATGTTGGCATGGGCGTAGGCACTATCGTCATTGGCCTGGCCTCCGTTATCATTGGGGAAGTGCTGTTTGGCTCAAGGAGCGTTAAAAACCCCCTGATTTCCGTTGTGCTTGGATCCATTGCTTACCGTATTGTCATCGCGGCTGTATTGTATCTGGGTATGCCGCCAAATGACCTGAAACTGTTCACAGCGATTTTGGTTGCGATTGCTTTATCCATGCCCTTATTTAAAGACAAATGGGATAGCAGGAAGGTGGGGTAAAATGTTGCGGGTAGACGGTATCAGCAAAACCTTCTTCGCCGGCACAGTGAATGAGAAGCTGGCTTTGAAAAATGTAAGCCTGGAAATGAAGCCGGGTGATTTTATCACGGTCATTGGCGGCAACGGGGCAGGGAAAAGCACCCTCTTGAACTCTATTGCCGGCGTGTTTCAAGTAGACAGTGGGAAGATTTACATTGATAATATGGATGTAACCGAAATGGCCGAGCATAAACGGGCCGCCTATATCGGCAGGGTATTTCAGGACCCCATGCTGGGGACGGCTGCGGGCATGATGGTGGAAGAAAATTTGGCGATGGCCGCCCGGAGGGGCCAAAAATTGCATCTGCGATGGGGTTTTCGAGGTGATGAATTTGTGGAATTCAAAGAAAAACTGGCTAAATTGGATCTCGGTCTGGAAGACCGGTTGAAAAGCCGGATGGGGACCTTATCCGGCGGTCAGAGACAGGCGATCACACTGCTGATGGCGACCCTGAGAAGGCCTAAACTGCTGTTATTAGACGAACATACTGCCGCCTTGGACCCCAAAACCGCGGAAAAGGTATTGGCTCTGACCAGGAATATTGTGGAGACAAGTGGCCTGACAACCCTGATGATTACTCATAATATGCGGGATGCACTGCGATTTGGCAATAGATTGCTGATGCTGAATGACGGAGAAATTTTGCTGGACATTCACGGGGAGGAAAAAGCCAAGACCACAGTTCATGACTTGTTAGACGCTTTCGAGCATTCCGGCGGCAATGGAGCCAGCGACAGCATGGTGCTGGGTTGAAATAAGCCAGAGGAAAAAATCACTATTGACAAAATGAAGGATTGCAAGTAAAATCAATATCAATATTAAATGGTGAATAGTAATGACGGAAATAAGTAGGTTTATGGCTACACCATCCAGAGAGCCGGTGGCTGGTGCGAACCGGTTGGCGACATAGACTGAAATACCTTCCTGAACTGCGAGGCTGAACGACAGTAGGCTGAGCCGGAGTGGCGCTCGTTAATGTGCTATGAGTTGATCTGATTCGAGATTATTAGGGTGGTACCGCGGAGCATTCCGTCCCTTGCGGTAGCGCCCTTTTTATTTTCGACGGATAACTAGGGTGGTACCGCGATGCACGTCCGTCGTCCCTTTTTAAGGGACGATTTTTATTTGGAGGGATGGGTGGCGGTATGTTCAGCAAGTGTCAAAAGGAAATGATGGCCTTGGCAATAGTCGTCGTGTTAACAATGAGTCTTTTTGCCGGTTGCGGCGGCGAGAAAAAGGAAGCCGGCGGAGAAACCGGCAAGGTCTACCGGATCGGCGTTCTGCAGCTCGTACAGCATGGCGCCTTGGACGATTCTAACCGTGGGTTTGTGGACGGGTTGGCGTCCAGAGGCTACAAAGATGGGGTCAACATCAAAATTGATCAGCAGAATGCCCAGGGGGACCAAGCCAATTTAAAAACCATCAGCCAGCGGTTTGTGAATAACAAAGTGGATTTGATTTTCGCCATTGCGACCCCGGCAGCGCAGATTGTCGCCAATGAAACCAAAACCATTCCCATTGTGGGAGCGGCGATTGTGGATTACAAGACAGCCAAACTGGTTCAATCCATAGAAAAGCCCGGCGGCAATGTGACCGGGACGACCAATCACAATCCTCCCCAAAGGCAGATTGATTTGGCGCTGAAACTGCTGCCACAGGCCAAAACAGTGGGAGCGTTATATACCTCCAGTGAAGTGAATGCTCAGATTCAAGTCAAGGCGATGCAAGAATACGCTGCGGCAAACGGGCTGGCTGTAATAGAAGCCACCGTTACCAACGTCAATGATATTCAACAGGCGGTTCAAAGTTTAATTGGCAAAGTGGACTTCATCTATTGTCCGACCGATAACAATATTGCTTCCGCCATGCCCAATATTGTCAAGATCACCATACCGGCGAAGATACCGGTATTCATCGGCGATGAAGCCCCGATTAAGAAGGGGGGCGCAACGGCGGGCGCTTCGGTCAATTTCTATCAACTTGGTTTCCAGGCCGGTGAAATGGCGGCCGACATCCTTGCCGGCAAGTCAAAGCCGGCGGATATGCCCATCGGTTCACAAGAGGATGTAAAGATTGTTATCAATCAGGAAGCCGCCCGGGCGATTGGACTGGTCATACCGGAAGAACTGAGGAAAGCGGTTGAATAAACAGATTCACAACAAA
>NZ_AFGF01000210.1 GCF_000219125.1 Acetonema longum DSM 6540 | reverse complement strand
CTAAAGATCATAATAGGGGGCATCAACACGCTTTATTGGTCCTGGCCGGCTAAAAACAGGGGGTTTTTCAGTGGTTTCGGACGGTTCTTTTGATAAATATTCTCAAAAATAGAGGTGATAACGATACCACGAAAAGCGGGAAGAGGTTGATCGCTAAATAAGCAGTGTCAGGGTACGGGTTAGTTGACAGCAAGATTAAGACGCGTTGGTTGTGCTGGGCGGGTCACTTTTTAGCATATAGTTTCTGAATTAATAATACGTCCCGAAGAAAGCGACTAAAACAGGAATTCAGTGTTGGGAAAAGAAAGTAATTATGATAATGCTCTTAGACACAGGGAGTGGATTCCTTACAGGCAGAATTCATTTGGAGGATTAATAGAAAAATTGTTTTTGTAAAGGCTAATAGGATGTCAATAACCCCGTCCCCTGACACT
>NZ_AFGF01000209.1 GCF_000219125.1 Acetonema longum DSM 6540 | reverse complement strand
TCCCAAAAAAGATATTGCAGAGAAAGCGTCACAAGTAACCACCAATGCCGAAAAAGGAGCGTTGGGAGAAGCGGCAGCAGATCTTACGCTGAGTAGAGCCGGTTATACGAAGTTGCCGTCTAAGGTCGGTGCGAATAATGGCTTTGATGGTGTTTATATCAAGTACGGGCCGGATGGAAAAGTACAAGACCTCATTATCAATGAATCTAAATTTGGCACCTCTCAATTGGGTACTACTAAAGGTGGAGCAAAACAGATGGACCCCAATTGGATTGAAATGAATATTGAAAAGATGTTAAACTCTACAGACCCAGCAGTAAGGCAGACAGGCAAAATTTTGAATGAAAACATCGATATGGTAAGAACAAAACTTAACAGACTAACACCTGACGGAGTAAATAAATGGGAATCCAACCCAGGCGGCTGGGGTCAATAGGAGGGTCATTTGTGTCAAGAAACTCATATCTAAGCGCCTTTCCAGAAATTTTCCAAGAAAGAAAAGAAAGCGTAGATACTACAGTCAACAAACTTAAAACAGGTAATGTTAAGAACAACTTCATTGACCGCCATTATAGCTCTCTAGCTTATGGCTATAGTACTATAGGGATGGGGGAATGGCTGCTACATTCTGATGCCATTACTGCAAAGAAAAACTTCTATTTATCCGCAAAGTTGCAGGAAATTTTGTTTCAAAAGTATGATGATAAGAAGATAGCAGTTTCACCTTCATTTGTAGTTATGAGCAGCTACCCACGAGTACTCTTAGCTTTAATCAGCGATTCCTACCAACTGACAGATTCTCTCGCCAGGTTAATTGGCAATCGGCCAAAGGAGGAAAGAGAGACAGGCCATCCTTTTGCTGATAATGTGGGGTATGCAATCAAACACCTTCTGTTGAATGAAGATGCAAAGGCAAAGACTCACATTGACGCATTGTTGAGCATGGAGAATGATGAAGAACTTAAATTACAAATTGGTTATGGCAAGGTTTTAAAAGGAATATTGGACGCAGATGAAAATGCCGTCAACGAAGGACTAAAGGTCATGACAGACTGCCACAAAAAAGACGATGAATACAAAGATTCACCGGAAGAATTCTTTAGCATCCCAGTATTAGGATTGGCAAAGTTAGCAATGAGAAGGGGCATAAAAATTTCTATCGACGATCCTATTGCCCCGAAAGAAATGTTAGAACACCATGAGATCGAATATCCAGCAATTGATTTTGTAGCCAATTAATGCCCTTAAACCAACCTGGGCGGCCAGCAGATTCACGTCCGCTGGCCGCCCAGGTTGAGACTATCCCGAAAACTGTGTAAACCTCCAAGATGGTGTAAAATAGAAGCACCGAACTTGGAGGTTTTAATTATGGTAAAGAGAAAAATCACCCCGGAACGTCGAGAACAAAGG
>NZ_AFGF01000208.1 GCF_000219125.1 Acetonema longum DSM 6540 | reverse complement strand
AACTGGTACAATGGTTTTACCACAAAACACTGTACCTCCCGAAAGGAGACGAGCCTTCATGGTAAAAGTATACCCGTTACGATGCCCAAAGTGCAACAATGATCATTCATTCTACCGTTATGGCAAAGATAAATCTGGATTCCAGAAATATCGTTGCCGAGAATGCGGGCATCAGTTTTCCCCCGATGCCTCGACCCATAAGCCAGGCCGCCAGCGGCAACGACCTTATCCCAGTTGCCCACGCTGTGGCAAAGCAATGTTTCTTCACCACGATAAGAAGCATTATGCCAATTATCGCTGCGGTGATAAGAAATGCAATCACTCCATCTTTACCCCCAAAGCTGCTGCTGTTTCTCCGGCATCCATGTCCAAGCTGTTTGGCAAGACGGACTTTAAAAGGATGCGCTATCCTGTTCAGACCATCCTGATGGCCTTAACCATGTTTTACATCGGCAAAAACTCATTTCGCAATATTGCCCTGATCCTGCGAACGGTCATGAACATCCAAGTCTCTCACGCCACGATTAGCAACTGGTGTACGCGATTTGCCCCTCTATTTCAAAATATTAGCCTGGAACTTATCCCTTTACTTGATTTCTCTTCGGATGAGTGGCACGCTGATGAAACGGTGGTGAAAATTGCCGGAGTGAAGTATTACATATGGTTTATCATCGACAGCGAAACCCGTTTTGTCCTTGGTTATCACCTTTCTCCTCACAGAGACACTTCTCAGGCTTTTTCCTTACTCCATTCCCTGTCAGCCCTGGGCAAACCTCAAACAATCGTTACAGACCGTTATAGTGCTTATAAGGTGCCTATTCAGTCTCTGTCTGACGTGCGTCATATCCGAGTTCAGAGTTTTGCCGATGACATTACCAATAATCTCATTGAATGTTTTCATAAACAGTTTAAGGCTTGGTATAAGACGAAACAGGGGTTTTGTTCTTTTGATAGTGCCAACAATTTGATTGCTTTTTTTGTCTTTTTCTTTAATTTTCTTCGCCCGCATTCTGCCTTAAACGGCTTAACTCCGGCACAAGTTGCTGGACTCAATCTTTCGCCAAAACGTAAACGCGAGCTTTTGCTCGTAGCTTGACTTATTCCTGCC
>NZ_AFGF01000207.1 GCF_000219125.1 Acetonema longum DSM 6540 | reverse complement strand
CCTGTGGCGATGATGCCGGCGGTGTCGAGGAGATGGGTTTGTTCCAGTTCCTGTTTGCCGCTGGGCTCCTGTTTCGGGGAAGCCAAGCCAAAGCGGCCAGGGAGATTGGAAAGAGTGGGGCTGGTTTCTTTTTGGTAGCTGTCTGTCTGAGTGGCGGTTTGATTGAGGATAGAGCCGGCGGTGATGGTGACATTGTCGCCGCTGATCAGGCCGCTGATATTGGCTAAGGTATCGTCAGCGGTCAGGTTGACTTCGCCGCCGGTGATGAGGCCAAATTGGTTGGTGATGGAGCCGGTGTTTACGGTGAGGTTTTGATGGGCTTGGATCGTG
>NZ_AFGF01000206.1 GCF_000219125.1 Acetonema longum DSM 6540 | reverse complement strand
TGCTGATAAGCTAATTCCAACCAAAACTATCCCGAGGGGATTTAGTAACGTTGAACAGTTTGATCAATGTGCGGTAGAACTCAAGCAAGCTCTTAGTAAATCTGGTTTGGACGTAACTTCAATCCAAGTCCGGGGTAGTTCAGCTACAGGTGTTTCAAGTAAAGGCGGTGGATTCCGGTTTGATGGTTCTAATCCTAGCGATATTGACTTTGCAATAGAGTTTAATCAAAAACTTCCGGGCATAAGTACTTCAAAAAACATTGATGGATTTATACATCCAAACAAATTGTTTAATAACTTTCCGGAACTTCAAGCGTGGGCAGATAAATGGTCAACGACATTAGGGCGAAAGGTTACTCCGGGAGGATTCCAGCCTGGAAAATTGCCAAGTGATCCGGCAAACGTGATAGTGAAATAATGCAAGGAGATGCATCATTATGGCCATTGCGGTTTTCTTTAATCAAGAAAAATCGTTTGACGAATTAGCTGCTTTGATTTTCCAACAGTTGGGAGTGAGTGCCTATAATGAAGGTGAGAGTAGCTTTAGCATAGGAGGATATTATTATTTTGCGAATTTATTAGGATTGAGAATAGAACTTGCAATGAATAATTACGACTATGAAGACCAATACGTCTATTTAATGATGGTCGATAAGGCAACAGGAAGTAAAGTAGATAGGAGTCTATTGAGACCCGTTGCAGAATTAATAGCTACTCATTTGTCTGATAAACTGGATATTGAGGTTGGAGTAGAATCTGGCTATACGGATGAAGGAAACCTAGCCCTTAAGGTTTTCTCAAAAGTAGATAATGAAATACGTAGTGAGTTAAGAAAATCTGAGATAAACCGATGATGACAGAGGGGGACACCGGGGATAGTCCCTTTTGGGAAACACGGAGGGCAGTAGTTGACACTGTGGACGATTACCTTTTGTCAACTTAATCTTAAAGGCGCCAAATATTGGAGATGGTATTAACTCTTCGAGATTGGAGACACGGAGACGCTCCCCCTTTGGCACCTTATTTTAAAGCAAAAAACAAACAGCGGAGCAGCGGACAAAATACGTTCGTTGCTTCGCTATTTGTTTAGATGGAAGCGAATAGATGCAGTGGAACGGGGTGTTGTTCGTGACGATACCCTCTGCCGCCCGGCCTGCTGCTCCGCTCCTCGTCTTTCCACGGGAAGCAAGAACGAGCGGATGAATCCCTTGTTCTCACGGCATTTTTTGCCCACCTGCCGCCCGTGGCGGCAGGCGGGATGACCGGAATTATTTTTGCCGCCGCGCGACGCAGGCGCGCGCGTCTAAAACCCCGAAGGCCTTCCCTCTTGCCCCTACGACAAAAGAATTACGCGCCCCGGCGTGAAATGCCTTGGCGCACGTTCAAGCAGGGTCAACCAACGTAAAAATCTGTTGAGCTTTTTTTAGAGAACCCTCCGATGGCGAAACGGACGCCCCCCTGCAGCCACGGTAGTGGGTAAGCAGATGAAGATGAACCCGATGCGCCAGCAGTTGGCCGGGGAAAACGTACTATCAAAGCCCGATCAATAGTTTGCAAAGGCAGAAGGTACCATTCAGAATTTGTCATCCTTTTACAGTGGAGACTCGCCGGGACGGTTCTTTTGTTATGCTCGCACAATCACACTTTGACTAATCCCTGGCAATCTGGCTCCTCGATATCCCTGTTATATTTTTAATTGGCCGATCAACCTCTCCTTGCTTTTCTTTTGTATGTCGGACTTTTCGGGGTATGGTTATCACCTCTACTTTTGAGGATATCATTTTATCGGCTGTTCGT
>NZ_AFGF01000205.1 GCF_000219125.1 Acetonema longum DSM 6540 | reverse complement strand
GTTTCTTCTTTCAGATAATCTATGCATAACTATCATGGCATAAAGATTATGCTATTATGCATATTCATCTGTCGCTGTCAGCGACTTTTATAATATATCACCCGTTTGAAAAAATGTCAAGCGGTGTCTGTATTTTTTGTGCCGTTACCAAAAGGTACGAGGCATAATACGCTCGATTCTCCAAACCGGATTGCCCATGCAGTCTACATCGCCAATCCGTCGGGCGATCTCACTGACAGCGGCAGTAGCCACCACCGGCAACCCTAATTTTTGAGCCGCCTGGGCGACACCGCGGGCGCCGTTTTGCACCACGTCCACAGTGGTTTCCCCGGCCAAATGGGTATTATTTAACACCGCGTCCACTCTGCCCAGTGTGCCCACATACTCCAGGATGTTGTCCACCGTCGAGGTAAATGGGCGTGACATATTAAGGACGGCGATAATTTTCAAATGAGGGTTTTCATCCGCTCCTTCAATTAAATTGAAGATGCGGGCGCCATGCACACCATAACCTACATCCATGATGATATTGCCTTGCCGCCGCAGCACCCAGCGCATGGATCCCATGATGACGCTGCCGGCTTCACCCAAACCTACCGTGTCGCGGGTTTCCCAGGCTACTACATCCATGCCCAGTGCTTCCAGTTCTTTTTTTATCGGTCTGATGGTATAGCAGGGCTCCACTGTGTCTAAATCAACCAGAGTTACTTTGAGTCCCTGCTTGCAGAGTGTCATTGCCCGGTTTACGGCGTTTTCGCTTTTTCCACTGGCATATTCTCCTACATAGGCTTCAATAACCGGAATCGATTCTGCAATCGGCGCCATATACGTCTGCTCCTCTATAAACAGCATTCAATCCAAAAGGACGTACATATAGGATCATCGGAACTACCCAAAAAATATACCGTATTATTCAAGAATAGACGGCATAATGAAGATTTTGAGCAGTACTAATAAGATTACGCCGGGAATCCCTAAGAAACCGGCAACCAAGGCTGTCACAGGATTGATGGCTATGTGGAAATCCACATACCCACCCACCAGATTCAGAATCCATAGCATGATCCCGCCTATGGCACCGTTGTAGATCAGACGGAAAATTAATTTGATCGGCACCAGCAACATCCTGCCGACCAAATAAATCAGCAGGATTCCGAAAGCATAGGCAAGAACGACGTTGAGTCCCGGTATTTCCGGCATAAGACAGCCTCCCTTGCGCTTTGCGCATAGATTTATTGTAGCTGATGATTCCGATACTGTCATGGGCTTTTCACAACACAAATGCTCATTATGAATATATAAGCAACACGTCCCAATTATGCTATGCTATCGACTAAGACAAGAAAAAAGCTGTCCTAAATCCCTTTAGGACAGCTCCCCCCCAGGGCTTGATGCTTCTAAAATATCATGGGGCAACAAGCCCTGACTATCTTTCCGTAAAAGGGGAACGGGTAATTCCCCTCTGTCTGGCCAACTTCAAGAGATATATGTATCTTTTTTCCGCGGCTTGCATCTGATACACTACGTGATCAATCAAGTCGTTGTCAGATACATAATTATACATTGCCTGAGCCTGCAGCCATTCCTGCCTGGCCTGTTCCAGGATATGCGGCAGTTCGTCGTCGCCCCGCGGGCGCGGGACCGGCGGCGTTTCTCTGCCAAACCAGTCCTGCACTGCCCCTAACCATGTGGTCTTCACGTTCATCCCTCCTGTTACGGTTATTATTTCCATGCACAGGAAGGTATAAACGTGAAATTTTAAAATTACATTTCTCTCCGGTTTTCCATCGCTTTAGATAACGTTACTTCATCGGCGTACTCCAAGTCGCCGCCAACCGGCAGGCCATGTCCGATGCGGGTTACCTTAACTCCCAATGGTTTTAAGAGTTTGGCCAGATACATGGCGGTGGCCTCACCCTCTACATCCGGATTGGTGGCCATAATCACTTCCCGGATCTGGCCTGACTGCAGACGCAAAAGGAGTTCCTTAACCCGCAGTTGCTCCGGTCCCACCCCGTCCAAGGGAGAAAGAGCGCCGTGAAGAACATGATAAAGGCCCCGAAATTCCCGGGTCCTTTCCATGGCGGCTACGTCCTGGGGTTCTTCCACGACGCAGACCGTGCTCCGGTCTCTGTTCTCAGCCTGGCAAATGCTGCAGGGATCACAGTCGGTCAAACCAAAGCAAACGCTGCAGTAACGGATTTTTTCTTTGGCGTCAATAATAGCCTGGGCTAAAGACTGCGCTTGCGCCGGATCCAGTGTGAGAATGTAATAGGCCAGACGGGTGGCCGATTTAGCACCAATGCCGGGCAATCGCCGGAAATGCTCAATCAGTTTAGCCAGAGGTGCAACATACTGGGACACGATTAAAACATTCCGGGAGGCAGGTTCATGCCGCCTGTCAGTTTGCCCATCTCCTGGGCCATGGTATCGTCTACTTTTTTAATGGCTTCATTGACAGCGGCAGTAATCAAATCTTCCAGCATTTCCACATCGTTGGGGTCCACTGCGGCAGGATCAATTTTTAAGGACTGGACCTGCTTTTCGCCGTTAATCGTGACTTTGACCACCCCACCGCCGGCGGTTACGTCAAAGGTGCGCTTTTTCATTTCTTCCTGCATCTTTGCCATATCTGCCTGCAGTTTCTGTACCTTTTTCATCATTTGACCCATATTGCCACCAAACATCGTTATGCCTCCTTATTCTTAATCAACCTGGGTGTCGTTTTTTATTAATTTACCGCCAAACATCTCCAGCGCTTGTTTGACCACCGGGTGATTCTCCGCCGGGTCCGGCTCGGCGGCATTGGCTGCCGGCTTGGATTCTGGCGGAAGAGATTCATTCTGCATTATGCACTGCAGTCGGGGTTGATGGCCCGTGACTTGGGCCAGGACTTTTTCTACGATGCTGCGATAATCTTCTTTTTCCGTACGTTCTTTGGAAAAAGGAATGCTAAATTGGACCGTAGCCCGTTGTTCATCCAAAGCCACCAATTTCCCTTGGGAGACGCAGGCATGGACCGAGCGTTTGCCGCTGTTCACCAGTTCCTTTAGCATCGCATCCCAAACTTCCTGATGGTCCTGACTGACAACCGCTGCTGCAGCCGCCGGCTTAGGCTTAGCAGCCGGGGTTAAAACTGCCGTTGGCTCTCGCACAATCGTTTGCTGGGCCGGAATGTCAGGTTTCAACGGCGCCGGTGCGGGATGGCTTAGTTCCTGCCTCAGCCTGGGCGCCTCAACAGCGCCTCCGGCCAAGGCTGCCTCCAGTTTTGCCACCCGCTCGGTCAAAGCGGTCAGGCTTTCCTGAGGGGGGCTTTGGCATAAGGTCAACAGAGCCATTTCCGCCGTAATTCTGGGGTCCGCCGCCCACTTTAACTCATTGGCAGCTCCGTTCAGTGTACGAATCCAGAGAATCAGCTGTTCATGGCTAAATTGCCGGCTTTGTTGCATCAGTTCCTGCCGTTCCTGATCCAAACCGGCAATTTCGATGTCCGGCGCGGCCAAAAGGAGCATCAGACTGCGTCCGTGCTGGGCCAATTCCAGCAGGATCTGACGTACGTCCTTGCCCAGATTGATCATTTCGTCAAGAGCCGTCAAGGCAGCTTTCGCATCCCGAGCCGCAATGGCAACCGTAATCCGGTGCACCCATTCATGTCCGATCATGCCCAGGAGCTTTCTCACATCAGCCCCTGTCACTTCCCCGGTCTCCAGTGCAGCGCATTGATCCAGGATGCTCAGGGCATCCCGCATTCCTCCGTCGGCCTGAATGGCTATCAGCCGCAGGGCCTCGGGGGTAATATGCAGGGCGCTGCCTTTCGCAACTTCCGACAGGCGGGATTCGATTTCCTCCACCCCAATCCGCCGGAAATCATAGCGTTGGCAGCGGGAGTGAATCGTGGCCGGGATTTTATGAGGTTCAGTAGTAGCCAGTACAAACACCACATGAGCCGGCGGCTCTTCCAGGGTTTTCAGCAAAGCATTAAAGGCTTCGGTGGTTAACATATGTACTTCATCAATAATGTATACTTTGTAGCGGCCGTCTACCGGAGCAAATTTGACGGTCTCCCTGAGATCCCGTATCTCATCGATACCCCGATTGGAGGCGGCATCCACCTCGTATACATCCATGGAACTGCCCTGAGTAATCTTTTCACAGTTGGCGCAGTGATTACACGGCGTAGGCGTCGGTCCTTCCACACAATTCAGCGCCTTAGCCAGAATCTTGGCGGTACTGGTCTTGCCGGTGCCCCTTGGCCCGCTGAACAGATAGGCATGGGCGATTTTCCCGGTGGTGATGGCATTGGATAAGGTCTGACTGATGTGTTCCTGCCCCACCAAACTGGAAAAGTCCTGAGGCCGCCACTGGCGGTATAACGCAACATAGGACAAGCGATCACCTCCCGTCATTTACAGGGGACCGTTGAAAAAGGCCCATCTGTGTCACTTCAACTAATTTCGCGCTCATTCAGAAAACATCCCTTTTCATTTTCGTATGCAGTAGTCCATTTTGCTGTGGCTACACCGAAAAGTGATTTGTTTTCCTCCTGATCTCACGATGCTTCGCATCTTTCTAGTATCGACGTACCCTCTGAACGTACAGTCTCTCGCGCGTCCCCGTCGCGCTGTATCAGAATTCGTGACTTTTCGGGAGAGTGGCTATAGCAGATGATCTCTCATAAGCCGAAAAGTCACCTGAATTCTTCACTGGTACGGCAATACAGACATTGCTCTTACCTAACATCCGAACCTTTTTGAACGGTCCCAGATCCGCGGCTTTAGATAGGTTATTCAACGAACCGCTAACCGGTTCCTGTTTCGATCTGCATTATATACACGCACCCGTGTGTATCCCTATACAACAGTTTAGTTTACAAAAAAAGCAGCTGCACAGCTGCTTTTTAGTAAAATGTATTACACCGGGCCACGCGGTTTTTCACGTCGGACCACGGCAGAAATCAGGCACCCCTGCGGCACATGAAAGGGATCACTTACCGTTGCTTCCTTCCGGACCTGGCGGGGTTCATGAATTTTCATTGCGCAGGACCCAACCTCTGCCGCAGTCCGACCCGAAAAACCAGAAAACCGTTGAAAACGGCCCATCTGCGTCACTTCAGCCTCCTGCGGGCAGGCGTTCGACGTACCTTCCGAGCGTACAGTCTCACGCCCGTCCTCGTCGCGCCTAGCATCTGAACCGTTTTGAACAGTCCCAATTTCGAGGCCAAAGATAAGCCTACACAGACTATTAAAACTATTAAGAGGTAAATTATGGCGGAGAGAGAGGGATTCGAACCCTCGGTACCCTTTCGAATACACACGCTTTCCAGGCGTGCTCCTTCAACCACTCGGACATCTCTCCGTGCTCTACTTTATAGAAGGTTATGAAGTTTGCATGAAAGTAACTATTGGCGGAGAGGGTGGGATTCGAACCCACGAGACTCTTTCAAGCCTACTCGATTTCGAGTCGAGCTCCTTCGACCAGCTCGGACACCTCTCCACTGAGGTAAGACACGGAAAGTATCGCTTTTCGGATCCGCGCCAATTCAAGCATTCTTTCTGGCTACCCGAAAACGGCTTACTTTCCTCCTATTCCGAGATGCTTCGCATCTCTCCGGAGCGCCGCATACGGAAAAAGTCTCGCATGATACGGGCGCATTCCTCTGCTCTTACACCGGCCGTCACAGCCAACTGATGATTCAGAGCCTCATTCTGCACGATATTAAATATGGATTCCACGGCGCCCGCCTTATAGTCACTGCTGCCATAGACCAAACGGTCAATCCGGCTCATGATCAAAGCACCGGCGCACATGGGGCATGGTTCTATAGTAACATAAAGCGTCGCTCCGGTCAAACGCCAGCGGCTAAGCCGTTCACAGGCCTGTCGAATTGCGATAATCTCGGCATGGGCCGTAGCGTCATGCCAGGTTTCCCGCAGGTTATGTCCGGCGGCAACGACTTGCCCATCCATGACAATGACCGCGCCAATCGGCACTTCGCCGATCTGAAACGCCGCCTGCGCTTCCGCCAGGGCTAAACCCATATAATACTCATCTGTCATCTGGTCCACCATACTAAGCTTCATTCCTCACTAATTAGCGAAGACGGGAATAAGCGACAAATAGTATTATAACGCATAACCCGGCGGAGCGCAAGCACTTTTAGAACACAATGAATAGAATTTACATCAAAATTTATATTTCGATCAATTCATAGGTTTTTGTGCCAATGCCGATTTTTTCCGCGTGATCCACACAGGATCGCCAGTTCGTGTCCGGGTGAGTCGAGCAGAAACGGTCCTGTTGCTCGACATTGCCATGCCCTTTTATTTGTTCTGCCAGGTAACTGCCGGCAATAACCGGCGCCTGATTGGCTTTGTCGGCGCAGGCCATATCCAGCGCCACCGGGTCAAAGGAGGCGAACATGCCGATATCCGGAATAATCGGCAGATCATTTTCCGCATGGCAGTCACAGTTCGGCGATACATCGATCACCAGGCTGATATGGAAGTGAGGTCTGCCGTTTAATACCGCCCAGGAATATTCGGCCATTTTCTTATTCACTGCATCGTGGGACGCATCCCAGGCTGCAACAATGGCGTTCACAGGACAGACACCGATACATCGTCCGCAGCCGACGCATTTGCTGTGATCGATGCTGGCTTTTTTATCGGTGATGGTAATGGCCCCGTGAGCGCAAATTCTTACACAGGAGCCGCAGCCGATACAGGCTTTGGCGTTCACACGGGGTTTGCCATCGCTGTGCATTTCCATTTTCCCGGCCCGGGAGCCGGAGCCCATGCCGATATTTTTTAAGGCGCCGCCGAATCCTGTCAGCTCATGCCCTTTAAAGTGGCTCAAACTGATAAAAATATCGGCGTCCATGATAGCGCGGCCGATCTTGGCCTCTTTGACATACTCGCCGACCGGCACGGGAACATATGCCTCATCGGTTCCTTTTAAACCGTCGGCGATAAGGATCTGACAGCCGGTGGTAAACGGATTATAGCCGTTTTCATAGGCGGCCTCCAAATGCTCCAGGGCGTTTTTACGCCTGCCGACATACAGGGTATTGCAGTCGGTCAGAAAGACCTTGCCGCCCTGTTTTTTGATCAAGTCCACAATAACCTTGGCGTAATTGGGGCGAAGATAGGCCAGGTTCCCCGGTTCACCGAAATGGATTTTCAGAGCGGTGAATTTGTTCTGAAAATCAATCTGTTCAATGCCGGCCTTTTTCACCAGCTTCTCCAGTTTTTGCAGCAGATTCATACCGGGAACGGCCCGCAGGTTGGTGAAATATACTTTAGATTTCTCCATATAATCCCTCTTTCATCTCAGTTTTTTCAGGGTAAAAGCCATGTTTTTCCCTAGGGTTTTAAAGGTTTCTATGCCTTCCTCGTCCTTTTGGGCATCTCCCGGCTCTAACGAAAGGGTCATATTCCAATAACTGGAGCTGGGAATGATCATTTCAGCTATGCCGAAGTAGAAGTTAATGGCCGAATAAACGAAGGTAGACCCGGCCCGCCGCACCGCAACCACCGATGCGCCGATTTTCCCCCGCAGCAAGCCGCCTCCGTTAGCTTTGTTCACAAAGCCGGAGCGGTCAATCAGAGCCTTGACTTCGGCAGACACATTGCTGAAGTAGGTGGGAGAACCAATGATAATGCCGTCCGCTTCCTGGATTTTCTGGATGAAGCCGTTCATTTCATCATCCTGGCGCACACAGCGGTTATTTTGCAGCTCAAAGCACTTGCCGCAGGCCAGACAGCCGAATACCTTGCGACCGCCTAATTGGATAACTTCTGTGTCCACCCCTTCACTTTTTAATTCCGCCAGGACCATTTGAATACTTTGGGCTGTATTGCCATTAGCCCTGGGGCTGCCATTAAAAGCAACCACTTTCATAAAGCACACCCTCCTGTTTTTCAATGTTCCCCGCCCCCCCGGGTCCCTGTCGCGGAACATCACCTTTATTACGGTTATAACTTTTTCTATGCTATAATAATAGATATTAGTATGATTTTTAGCAAGTACGCACTTATTAGTGGCATAGTATCCGCTTATATACTAACTATTTCAACCGGTTTTTGCAATAAAGGAGCGATCCGCAGAAAATGATGATTAAGTTTAAAGATACCGAATACCAGTGTTCCATGGAATTGACCCTAAGCCTGATTGGCGGCAAATGGAAAGCGCTGATTCTCTGGTATTTGGGTGAAAACACGCTGCGTTTCAGCGAACTGCGCAAGGTGCTGCCTCAGATCACCCAAAAGATGCTGACCCAGCAGTTGAGAGAACTGGAGGAAAACGGTCTGGTCCACCGCTTCGTCTATACGCAGGTGCCGCCTAAAGTAGAATATTCCCTTACCAAAGCCGGCAAGAGCCTGTTGCCTATCCTGGGCACTCTTTGCCAATGGGGGCTCAACTATGTCAGGGAAACCGAATCGGCCCATGAGAAAACCACCGCCGAATTATCAGGAGGAAAAGAGTAGGTTTGCGCCCACTCTAGCCTGTCAGTGCCGAATGGTCCCATGTTTGTACTCAGGTACAATATCCAAAATATTGGACTGAAGGCAGTATGCTATATCGTCGGTACGTCCCAGGTCATACAATCGCTGGCCGTTTCTGCTCCGGCCGGCAACCTCCGCCAGCCGGCCTTTGCTCTGGGTATACATCAAAAGCGCCGCATAAGCGGCATCGCTCAAAATGACCGCTTGCTCCCTGCCTTGCAGAATTTCAACCAATTGTCCGGCGCAGAGGGCGTCTTCCAGGGAGAACAGCCGCTCCGTCCCAGCGCAGACGATCAAGATATCTTTGCCGTGTTGCTGGGCCTGCCGACAGACAGCCGCCGCATTCAAAAAGGAGCCGATCCAGGTCCGCCAGGCCCCTTCTGTCGCTCGAATAGCCACAGTGCCATTGGTGGTGGCCATAATAATGGGGCGGTCCTGTACCTTGTCTCGAGAAAATTCTGCGGGTGAATTGCCCAAATCGAACCCTTCTATCCTGACCGACTTCCTCTCACCGGCCAGCAGGCAGGATTTGGTCTGCCGGGCCAAATCCTGCGCCTCTTCGGCCGATAAAACCGGCAGGACCGACTGGCAGCCATTGGCTGCTGCCGTGACAATGCTGCTGGTTGCCCGGAAGATATCCAGCACGATGCACACTGTGTCAGATAAATCCATGCCGCTGACTTCAGCTGGCAGGAATGTCACATGGAGTTTCATACCTCATAAACACTCTCCATTTATATACTGGATATAGCGGTATTATCCCGTTTATTCCCCGTTGTATTCTCTGGTTCCTGCCGGGGATATGATAAAATACCGCAAGGAGTGATAAAGGCCGTAAGTGTTACACTTACGGCTTTTTCCGATTTATGATTATAGATGAGGCGCCACGCTTGTTCTGGCGTTGTGCAGGGCCGGCGCCAGGCTGGCCAGAATTCCCGCCAGCAATACGGCCCCTATCGTATAAACCTCGACGGCGCCAAAGGAACTGGCCATGACAATGGCCGTCTTTTGCTGCAAAGCGCCGGCAATAGCGTTAAACAAGGCATAGCCGGCAATGCTTCCCGGCAGGATGCCGCCCAGCATCAGGATGACTCCCTCTGCCAGAATGATACCGAACAAATCCCGCCGCCCCGCGCCCAAGGCCCGCAAAACAGCCCGGTCCCGGCTGCGGCTGAGGGCGGACCAATAAAGGGAAAAGACGACGATCAGCAACGTCATGGCCATAACGGCGTAACCGATCACAGACAAAACTTTTTCAGCCTCACCCAGGGCCGAAAACAGCTGGACCACCACCTGAGAGGGAAAAACGATTTGGGCCCGGCTGTCCTTCTGGAACTGCTGGTAAAGGCGCAGGGCCTCACCGTATCCCTGAGGCTTGACCAGAATAGCCGTCGTTTCCCCCTCCTCGCCGACGCTTCCCTGTTCGTGGTCATGCCCATGTTCATCCTCCTGTGCCGCTTCCTGTTCGTGGTCATGGTGTGAATGCATATCCCACAGGCTTTCCAGCGATACCAGGATAGCCTGATCATAAGGCCCCTGAACCGGCTGCAGAATTCCGACCACGGTAAACTTTTTATCGGCATGGGCCTCGCCGCCGGTAATGCCATGAGACGACACGAATTGGTCACCGATTTTCAAACCTGTTTCCCGCGCTGTTTTCACCCCAATTACAGCCTCAAAAGGAGCGGAAAATATCTGTCCTTGGGCCACTCGCAGCCAGGATGGCTGTCCGGGTTTAGCCTGGTGCGCAAATACCGCCGGTTCCGTGCCGACGATGCGGTAGCCCCGGTAGTTATCGCCGAAGCCGACGGGAATGGCCGCCCGGACTAAGGGATTGTTTCTCAATTCCTGCACTATTGTATAATCAATATTGCCAATTGGGGTGTCCTGGAGGAATACCGTATTGAGCACCAACTGATTCGGGCTGCCTTTGCTGCCGACAATCAGGTCAAAAGGCTCTGTAGCCCGCACTAAACCGTTTTGAATGCCAGCAGCCAGTTGCATGACAACCAGGGTCAGGCAAAGCGCGCTGGTCACAACGGCAACGGTCAGCAGGCTCTGAAGCGATTTAGCCCAAAGATTCCGCCAGGCAATCAACAGATGCATCATGCCAGCCTCCTTTCCGTCCGCCGCATTTCGTAAATACGGGGAAATTGGGCCATGACTGCCGGATCATGAGTGCTCAGAATCAGGCTGCTGTGGTTTTCCCGGCACAAGGATTGCAGCAGATCAAGAACCACCGCTGCATTGTCCCGGTCCAGGCTGGCAGTGGGCTCGTCGGCCAAAATCAGGCGGGGCTTGTTGATCAGGGCTCGCACAACAGCCACTCGCTGCTGCTCACCGGTACTTAGGTGAGCCGGCTTATTGTCGGACTTGTCCTCCAGGCCAACCAGGGCCAGCATCTCTTTGGCCTGCCGCCGCTGTTCCCCGCCGAAAGACCGGCTGCGTAAAGCCGCCGCTACCATGATATTTTCCGCCACCGTCAAGGCGGGAAGCAGGTTGAAGTTTTGAAAAATATATCCCATATGATCTGCCCGCCACCGGTCCCGCTTGGATTCCGACAGGGTATCGAGCCTTTTCCCCTCCCAGCAAATCTCCCCGGACGTAGGTGACAGCAGCCCGGCGACCAAGTGCAGCAGAGTGGTTTTGCCGGAGCCGCTGGGACCGGCAAGAATCAGTTGTTCGCCCGCCGCCAGGGCCAGTTCCTCCACTCGGGATGCGGTCAGCAATTCACCATTGGGATGGAAAAATTGCTTGGTTACATTGTGAATTTCCAGCATAGTATTGCACCCTCCGTTCCCCTCTTCACTCTGCTTTCTCAGTATGATCGGCCCTAATCCGCACCAAACTGACAAAGCCTGTTTCCGGGTCCATTTGGTTGCCCAGTTCCAGCAGACCGGTCACGCGGATGGGCCGGTCAAAAGGCAGGGCCGTCACAGGCTGCTCCAGTTTCACCACGACAATATCCATGGGCCAGTCGGCGTCACTGGAGCAAAAGGGGCAAATAGCCATGGGGGCCTGTGTCAGGACGAAAAAGGACAGAGTCGGCTTTAGGGGCGGAGCCATGAAACCGGTCATGACCACCCTCTTTCCCTCCAGAGACTGCAGCTTTTCGGAAAGCTGCAGTCCTAAGGCGGAAGCACCGCTGTACATTTCCTCAAAAGCCAGGGGCGTGGCCGGCTGCTGCCAGGGCCAATCAGATGCCTCGGCCCGCTTCATGCCGCCCGCCAATGAGAAAAGAGACGGTTCCTGTACAGGAACCGTTCTCTCAGCGGGCAGAGCCGAAGCGGACGCAATAACGCAACTCAGCGTCGAAATGCTTATCATCCGCAATATGGTATTTCCCATAATGGTTCTGCCTCCGCCCTATTTATTTCAGATTGCGCTTGCCGTCTATACCCAGGGCTTTCACAATGCCGAAGAATACTTCAGTGTTGTCCATAATGCCGTTAAAATGATCGGCGCCGGGACCATCGGCAGTCAAGGGTATATCATCTGCCGAATGAACTTCGGAGGAGTCGGAAGCGGGGATGTTGCCGGGACGGAATTCGCCTTTCACCTGTGGATTGGCGACAGCCTTGCCGTTAGCCATGATGGCCGGTACTGTGGGCACTTCCTTAAACTGATAGTTTTCATTGTAGTCGGGATGGTTGGCGAAATGAACAGCCAAGGTTACGCTGGGGTTAGGGTCATCGGGGAATCCGTCCTGATCTTTGTCTTCATAGGTGGGCAGGATCGAATCCGCATAGGTGCGGACAGCTTCCCGGCCGCTTTTGCCGTCCAGCTCGTGATAGGTGCCGGTGATGCTGGCGCCGTGAGCGTGGTCAGCCACTACAATGATCAGGGTATCATTATTTTTCTTGGCAAATTCTTTGGCAATGCCAATGGCTTTATCCATTTCGATGGTGTCATAGGTGGCTCTCTGCCAGTCAACCGCATGCAGTTGCTTGTCAATGCTGGCGCCTTCCACCATCAGGAAAAACCCGTTAGGGTTTTTGCTTAAAACGTCGATGGCTTTTTTGGTCATTTGCATCAGGTTGGGCTGATCATTGAAGCCGCCCAGGACCTTGGGGTTCTTCAGCATCTCCCGGTCAATGTAGACATTCATGTTGTCCAGCTGATACAGTCCCAGGAGTTTGGTGGCGTTAGACGGGGTATCCAACAAATCGGATTTGGTGCCGGAGAAAACATATCCCTGCTTTTTGAATTCCTCAATGAGATTCTTGTTGTCAGTGCGTTTGGAGCCGGGTACGGACTTGGGGAGAAAGTGGCGGGAACCGCCGCCCAGGATTACGTCAGGCCGGTGCTCCGCGCTCAGCATATTCTCGGCAATAAAGTTCTGCTCGGCCCGGCGGCGGGTATGAGCCACCATAGCGGCCGGCGTGGCGTCAGTAATGTTAGCGGTGCTGACTAAGCCTGTAGCCATGCCGCGGGTACGCTTCACAATTTCGATGATGTTCTCGACCTTGGGATCGTCAAAGGGATCTTTGGTGCTGTCGGCATAGACGCCCATAGCATTAACCACGGATTTATGCCCGGTAGCGTAAGCGGAGGCGGCGTTGGCCGAATCAGTGACCAGGGAATCATAGCCGGAAGTGGTGATGAGGGCCAGGTTGGACATTTTTTCCATTTCCAGGAGGCCGTTATATTTCCCTTCGGTCAGGCCCTGGGAAAGAATCCGGGCCATTTGCCGGGCCTGGAGGCTCATGCCGTCTCCTATAAACAGGATAACGTTTTTAGCGCGTTTTTTGGCAGTGTCAACTACGTCGTAACGGACGGTTCGGGTCTTAGCTCCGTCCTGAGTGGCGGCTTGCACCGTGACTTCGATCTTGCCGGCCTTGGTGAAAGCTACGTCATTCACCCGGTAGGTTCCCAGCGTCCCGTCCAGTTTGGCAACAGCCGGTTTGCCAAAGTATTGGTCGGCGGCCTGTCCATTGACGGTTACAGTCATAGCGGAACTGGCGGCGCCTTTTACTTCAATCAAAAAATCAAATTTCTGCCCCAGGGCAAATTTGGCATTGTCAATGGGCAGTACAGTAATAGGGCTGGCAGACGGGGCAGCAATAACCAAGCCGCTGCTTAAGAGTGAAACAATCAGGGTAACTGCCAGAGATTTCGCAAAAACTTTGGACCACAATCGAGAAAGTAAGAGGTTGCTGAACAAATCCATTCCTCCCTTGTCATTCTTTTGCATGTCTCCGCTTTTATTATAGTAGCTCTTGCCTGTTGGTTAGGTTAAAGCCAAATTAAAAGTATGTTAATTTAGATTAACGTTAGGTAAAACCAGGAAGAAAGAGGCAAAATGGTGAATTGGCAAAATGCAGGATTTTTGCTGTTTTGTGAGAATGTGACATGTAGAAAGACAGGATACAATTCAAAGAGACTACAATTTTTTATTGCCGAGGTATCATAATGTTTATTGCTGATTTACACATTCATTCCAAATACTCCCGGGCTACCAGCAAGGACTGCTCGCCGGAAATGCTGGATTTTTGGGCCAGACGCAAGGGGATTCAAGTGCTGGGAACCGGAGACTTTACCCATCCAGCCTGGCGGCAGGAGCTCAAGGACAAACTGATTCCCTCTGGCGAGGGCCTGTATGCCTTAAAGGACGAATATCGTCAATCGGGGCAGGTGGCCGGCGGGGATATTGCGCCGCAGTTTATCATCTCCGGTGAAATCAGTTCCATCTATAAAAAAAACGGACGGGTGAGAAAGGTTCATAACGTAGTCCTGCTCCCTGGCCTGGAGCAGGCTGAAGTGATCTCCCGCCGCCTGGAGGCTATCGGCAATGTTCGTTCGGACGGGCGCCCCATCCTGGGACTGGACAGCCGGGACTTGCTGGAGATCGTGCTGGATAGCTGCCCTGAGGCTATTTTTATCCCGGCTCACATCTGGACGCCGCATTTTTCCCTGTTTGGGGCTTATTCCGGTTTCGACGACATCTACGAGTGTTTTGGGGATCTGACTGACCATATCTATGCCTTGGAAACCGGCCTGTCCTCTGATCCGCCGATGAATTGGCGGCTCTCGGCTCTGGACCGGTTTACGCTGGTGTCTAATTCTGACGCCCATTCCCCGGCTAATCTGGGGCGGGAAGTCAATCTGTTCAACACTCAGATTTCCTATCCGGCCATGCTCCAGGCGTTAAAAAACCGCCATACCCAGGAATTCTATGGCACCATTGAGTTTTTCCCCCATGAGGGCAAATACCACTACGATGGTCACAGAAATTGCCATGTCTGCTGGAAGCCCAGCCAAACCAGGGATGCCGGCGGCATTTGCCCGGTATGCGGCGGCAGAATTACCGTAGGGGTGTTGCACCGGGTGGAAGTTCTGGCTGACCGGGAGGAAGGATTCGTGCCAACGGTCGCCAAGCATTTTGAAAGCCTGGTTCCTCTGGCTGAGGTAATCGCCGCTTCTATCGGCGCTACCACAGCCAGCAAAAAAGTGCAGAAAAAGTACGGCGATCTGCTCAGCAGTTTGGGCCCGGAATTTTTCATCCTGCGGGAAGCAAGCCTGCCGGATATTGAACGGGCGGCAGGAGCCTGCATCGCCGAGGGCATCCGCCGCTTACGCTGCGGCCAGGTTGAGATTCAATCAGGCTACGATGGCGAATACGGCAAAGTGAAGATCCTGGACAAAAGTGAAATCGACCAACTGTCCGGCCAGCTATGCTTTATCGAGGCGCCCCAAGCCTCGACAACCGAACCGGCTACTGCAAAACCTATCTCCAGTCTGGAATCCGGGCCCGTTCAAAAAGGTTCAGATGCCAGGCCCGACGAGGAAGCGCGCACCCGCAGGAGCAACGACGCAGATAGGCCTTTTTCAACGGCCCCCTATGGGCTGAACGCGGAGCAGTGGATGGCAGTTTCCGCCTCTGAACCCGCTCTGGCGGTCATTGCCGGCCCCGGAACCGGCAAAACCAAAACCCTGGTGTCCCGTATCGCCTATCTGGTGGAACAATGCGGCGTCTCCCCTTCTCAGATCACGGCCGTTACCTTTACCAACAAGGCCGCCCGGGAGATGCGCCTCCGCCTGGAAAAACACTTTGGCAGTAAACGCACCGCCGCTGCTATGACCATCGGCACCTTCCACGCCATCTGCCTGAAAATGCTGTCTGAGTGGCGGGGCAAGAACAGCGTCACCATTCTTGACCCGGACCAGGCTTCTGCCATCATGGGGGATGTCCTGCAGGGAATGGCTTTAAAACAGTCCCCGCGGGATGTTCTGCGCCGACTGTCGCTGCTGAAAAACGGGGCGGCGAACAGCCGGAAAGAATCCGACATTCCCGCCGGGGTATATGAGGCATACCGCGACCGGTTGGCCCATTACGGCGTTATGGACTATGACGACATCCTGTTAGAGGTTCTGCAGCGGTTTGAGGCTCCAACCGCAGACGTTTTAGCCGGCGGCAAGGAAAAAAAACCGTTCGTCTGCCTGCTGGTGGATGAGTTTCAGGATATCAATGAGGTCCAATACCGTTTGATTCAGCAATGGGGCAAAAACAGCCAAAGCATCTTTATTATCGGCGACCCGGACCAGTCGATTTACGGCTTCCGTGGCTCAGACAGCCGCTATTTTGACAGGTTTATCAAAGACTCTCCCGGCATCCGCCAAGTCAGACTGACGCAAAATTACCGTTCCACACCGGAAGTCCTGGCAGCCGCCAAAGGAGTCATCTCTCGGAAAATCTCAGGCGAGCCAGCCCCCCTGGAAGCTGTCCGAGGAAGCGGCGCCAAAATCCGGTTGGTGGCAGCGGACAGCGATTTTTCCGAGGCTTTGTTTGTGGCCAAGGAAATCAACCGCCTGGTGGGCGGCATCGATATGCTGGACGCTCACGGTCTGGCCGCGTCCCATAAGAAAAAGCCCCAGACCAAACAGGCCAGAGGCTTTTCGGATATTGCCGTATTATACCGCACCAACCGCCAGGCGCAGGTATTGGAACAGTGCCTGATTAAAGAGGGAATCCCCTATACCGTGGCCGGCCGGGAAGATTTCCTGGCCGACAGTGCCGTGCGGGAGGCGGTTGCCTTTTTCCGGTTTTTGCTGAATCCGGAGGATTTGGCTTCCCTCTTGCTATGCCTGAAAGCCGTCGGTCAGGATGGGATGAAAGGGGCCCCCGGGATTATGGAAAGTTATGCTGCCGGGAAAAGAAGTCTGCCAGCCCTGATCAAGATTTTAGAGAATGTGCGGCCTCCCAGGGACGGCCTTGAGGGATTCCGCACCATGCTGCAGCGCTATGATCCGGTCATCCGGAAGGAAAAACCCTGGAAAACGATTGCTGCCTGGATGCAGGAAAAGGATGTATCCGTCACCGGCTCCCTGGAACTCTTATTCAATATGGCAGTGATGCATGACACCATGCCGGCTTTTCTGCAGAATCTGGCGCTTGGGCAGGACAGCGACCTGGTCCGCAGCAGCGGCAAGGTATATTCCAGTGAAGCGGTGTCCTTAATGACGATGCATGCCGCCAAGGGTCTTGAATTCCCTGTGGTATTCATCTGCGGTGTAAATGAAGATACGATTCCTTTGCGCAACAGCAGCTCCGGTTGTGATCCGGAGGAAGAGAGGCGGCTTTTCTATGTAGGGATAACCAGGGCGCAGGACGAATTGATCCTGCTGGTCTCCCGCTCGGTTTCGCCTTTTGTCGCCGCTATCGACAAAGAACAGCTGATAAGAGAGAAAGCTTTTACCCCCAGGCAAACCTCTTCCTACAAACAAGACGGCCTTTTTTAATCAAATTTTATTCCGGCCGAAACAGAAAGGGGGCGGAAAGAATGAAACGGATTATCATCGTCGGCGCAGGGATCGGCGGTCTGATTGCCGGCAACCTGCTGACAAAGAAGGGACACAACGTAACCATCTTTGAAGCTTACCTCACACCTGGCGGCTATACCGCCGGGTTTTACCGGAAAGGGTATTACTTTGAAAGCGGCGCTATTTCCTTTGAAGATTCGGCATCGGTATGTAAGGCAATGAAAGACATCGGATTGCTGGATCAGATCGAATTTGTAAAATTGAAAACCCGGTTGGTTTCAGAGGGCCTTGACGGAACGCCGGAGACCTATGATGATTTTAAGAAAATACTGTACGCCGGGTTCCCGGCCGACCAGGCAAACTTGGATGCGTTTTTTTTCGAGCTGGACAAGTTGGTCGCCTTGATGGAGAATGCGGGTCAGCCCATGCCGTTTCTTTGCAATGGGTTTGAAATGGCAAAGGCAATTCTTCCTTACATTTTGAACGGCCCCAATTGGATGAAACTGTCGAAGCAGTATGGCAATATGACCACATCGGACTTTGCCGCAAAATATTTTGCAAAGGATACCAAGCTCTTCCGGCTGTTCAGTCGGCTGGGTTACCCGGATATGCCGGCTATGTTCCTGGGGGCTGCCTTAGTGGCGATGTTTACCGACCTCTGGACGGTAAAAGGCGGCATGCAGTCCTGGGCTGATCTGCTGGCAGAAAAATTCCGGAAATCGGGCGGGAATCTGCGCCTGAACTCCTATGTGGACAGAATCATCGTTCAAAATGGGATTGCAGCAGGCGTATCCTGCCAAAATGCCATTTATGCCGCAGATTATGTGATTGCGGCCGGGGATTATAAGAAAATCTTCCTGACTCTGTTAGACGGCCAGACCCCGGTTCCCCAGGCCCTCCGGGATAAAATCAGCCAGGCCGCTGTGTCTGAGGGCGTCTTCACAGTCTATTTGGGGTTGAATCTGTCTAATGACGTCTTGGCTGAGACTATGAAGACGCCTCATGTATTTGGACTGGAGGACAAGCCTGGCTGCGACATGAACAGCACCGCCGATGAAGCGTTTTTCAGCAAGGCCGCTGTTTCCCTTTATTCACCGTCCATGATCAACCCCCGTCATGCCCCGCCGGGAAAATCCTCACTGATGCTGCAGGTTGTGACACCCTGCCGTTGGATGAACAACTGGGGCAACAGCGACCGGGAAGTATACGGCCAATTGAAGACAAAAGCAATGGAGGCGGTGATTGACAACGCCTCCCGACTAGTTCCCGGTTTGAAAGAATGGATTGGATATCAGGACGCCGCAACGCCGCTGACCTATGAAAGATTCACCAAAAACTCTGATGGCGCCAGCTCTGCCTGGAGCTGGAACCCCAACAAGAAGTTCTATAAAAGCACCCTGAGCGTGAATATAGAAACGCCGGTGAAAAACTTGTTCATAGGCTCCTGCTGGGCGATGCAGATCGGCGGCATCCCCGGCGCCCTCGCGGCGGCTTACCAGTGCGCCAAAAAGATAAAGTAGCCGGCCGGTTAAAAGAAGTAATCCAGTTCGGCTTTGACTGTCTTCAATTTGCCGGAGTGAACGCCGTCGGTGGCCTTCAGCGAAACGAGCCAGAACGTCATGCCGAAATTTTTATCGAACATGAGCAAGCCGCTTAACTCCGGCCCTTGCAGTCCCCAGTCGTATTTTGACACCCAATAGTTATCCGGTGCAATGGAGGACTGGGCTTCGGCCCGGATATAACGCGCCGTAAGACCGTAGGAGCCCGGCACGCTGAGGTCGGCGCGCTTATAGTTGACTCCCGCGATATAGGCTTTGTTTTGTGTACCGGCATTACTTTGACCATACGTGGCAAATAACTGCAGATCCTTGCCGATCATTTTGTCGGCGCCCACTTCCCACAGTCTGATGTGATCGGCGAATACGTCTGCATCCGAGCCATCATTGGTGATGTTGTGATAGGCTGCTTTAAAGTTGGCATCAGGAGCGAGAGGCGCATCGTAGCCAAAGGCTGCATAACGATTATCCGTTTGGGACGAAATGAGCTTGGGGTTGGTAGCGTTGCCGGTCCAGCCCCGCCGGAAGTAACCGTAGGTAAAGGTTTTCTTATATTTATCGCCGCTGGCCAGCTGGACGCCGTTGATCCCCTTCCGGCCCGCCGCCACCATTAAACCGTAGGCCGCACCATAATCAAACCTGCCGGCCTTCACTGCAGTTGCGCCCATTGTGCCATCAGCGTACATCTGGCCGGCGCGCTGGGACGCGCCCACAATCCCTTCCGCTTCAGGCGACCAGTATCCCCCCGACCGCAAATCCCTGACAGCTTCGTCCTCAATGATGATTTGCCAGGCATCACTGACCCGGTAACTGATAAACAAATCAATACCAATGGCCGGATAAAAGCCGTCATTGGCGTGAGGCGTATCGCCGGTGGCAGCGGTTGAATTCTGAAAATCACCGCTGTTATCCCATCCCTGCCCGGATAAATGCAGGAATCCCCAGACAGTGATCTTTTCCCTTTTCTTTTCCGCCGCATCCGTATGTACTCCCAGAGTATTCAGCTCATTGGCAAATTCGGCCGCCAGTTTGTCAATCAGTTCCTGATCTGCGCCACTGGCTTTCTCCTTATTCCATAGGGCCCGGGCAACCATTTGCGCCATTTCATAACGGGTAACCAGGCGGCTGTCTGTAAAACTGCCGGTTCCTTCACCATCAATCACTCCCTCCCTGATGAGTTTATTGACGGCTTCGTACGTCCAATGCCGGGCAGGAACATCGCCAAAGGGATTGGGAGCAGCCGCAGAGGCAATCCCAGCGAAACCGACCAGGGATACAACCGCCAGGGTCAGCAGTTTTTGTTTCAGTTTGTGCGTGACCACAGGTCTCCCCCTCTATTCTTCTGTTCATTTAATTTTTTTGTCAATTCTTGGCCCCCGGCTTATGGATCATCACTTGCCGACAGCGGCGGCAACCATGGCTTTCACATTTTCCACCGGGGCGTTGGGCGGTATGGTGCAACCGGATGCCAGGATGAATCCGGGCCCCATATCCTTGATCAGCCCGCTGCAATAGTTATACACGTCGTCAGGTGTTCCCAGGGCAAGCAGCGCCGCCGGGACATCGCCCTTGATGCACATGTGGTCTCCCAGAGCTTCTCTGACCTTATAAATATCGGTGGCACTGTCGGATTCAAAGATGCATTTTTGTTTCGGCAACTGTTTGAAAAAAGCCAGATCCCGTTCCCAGTTGCCGTCAATATGCAGGTCTGCCACCGCGCCTTCCTCGATGATCGCTTCGGCGGCAGCCTTCAAGTATTTCCAGACAAAACGCTCCCACAGCTTGGGAGAGTAAAACTGGCTGGCGCCCCGGGCCGGCGAAATGAACGCCACCAACGGCTTGCAAGCCCGGATCTGCGCTCTGAGGGCGGTCAGGGATTCTTCCAGGATCAGGTCCAGAACCGCCTCCACTTTGTCCGGCATTTTAAACAGGTCCCGCATGAATTTGGGAAAGGAGCGTCCGCCGCTAAGGTATTCGTTCACGGTAATGGAGGCGCTGGGAGTATACACCAGATAGCCGGCATCTTCAAAGTTCTTCATGAACTGCGGGACATCGGCCAACTGCGCCGACAGGCAATCCACGTCAATGCCCAGCCGGTTCGTCAAATAATCGCGGCTAAACGTACTCCAGCCTCGTTTCAAAATGGTGTCGTAGTCTTCTACGGTCATCATTTCCCGCTCGTCAAGCTGCCAGGGGGTATCGTCGGGCAATTCGCGGCCCGGCAGTTTAATCCTGGTATAAAACATCAACGGGAACATGGTGGCTGCCGCAAAGGTGCCGCCGGTACCGTCTACATCGCCCAGGGCCCGGATCGAGGCAAATATGGCCCGATGGGATGCCTTCATGTCGGAACAGAATTCCGACAATTTCATTCCCACATGCCTGGCGCAGAAAGCATCCCCGGTGAGAATAACCGGCGTCCGGTCCGTTTTCTGAAAGGTAATCGCCTTTTTCAGCCTGTCTTTGCGCTCCTGCAGCAGTTCCTGATTTGTTTTCATCCTTAACTCTCCCTCCCGTTTGGTCTAATTGTTGATATTGGCCGCTTGGGGCGGCCGGGCCAAAGTCTGCAGCGCCAGCAGCAAGCCGCCGGCCGCCAGAACCGCCGCACTGACCAGCAGGGGAAACCGTCCGGCATGCTGCCCAAACAGAGCGTTGACGGCTTCAAACACAAAGGGCGCCGCAAACTGGCCAATGCCGCCGGCGGCGGAAGCCAGGGGCAGGCTGAGCGCCACCCGGGCCGGCGGCGTAATCAGCGACAGGGTGACAAACAGCGCCGGGCAGGTGGTGGAAAAACCGAAACCGCCGATAAAACAGCCCAGCAGCAGCAGGTTAAAATCGTGAACGCCGGAGATGATCGCCAGTCCTGCCGCTGTAACCAGCCAGCCGGCCGCAATGGTGAAATTTCCGGCTATCTGCATGATCCGGCCAAATACCAGGCCGGCCAGGACTCCGCCGCCGGTAAACAAGGTCAGCGCATAACCGGCGCTGGCGGCATTGCCCATATCTTCCCCGACCACCTGAATGGCGACGTTGGTAAAGAAGGCAAAAATCAACAGATTATAGAAAAATACGATGCCTTCGACAAAATACACCCGGCCGGGCAGAGGCACTTTTCGCGCGGCCTGGCCGCTCTCCCCGGCCGCTGCGGCTTTGGGCGGCTCGGGAAGATAAAAATAAACAAAGGCGAAGATGACCGCGCCGAATAAATAGGCCAGAAAGGTATTGTGCCAGTCGGCAACGCACAATATGCCGCCGGCCAGGGGGAAAATAATCCCGCCTGCATTTACAAACACGCTTTGCAGGCCCATTACGGCCACTCGTTCATTGGCGCTGAAAAAATCCGCGATCAGGACCAGGGACAAGGGAAAGATCATGCCCAGACTCAGCCCCAGAATGGCCCTCATCCCTAAAATCAGCGTCAGATCATCCATAAAGTACGGCGTAACGCCGCCGATTAAAAAGAGAACCATGGCCGCATTGGTCAGTTCCCGCCGGGTCGCCCATTCGCTCAGTTTGCCAAACAGCAGCGACGCCAGCACCATGGTCATCGACGGCAACGCCACCAGCAGCATAATCGTCCGGGGGCTGGCTTCCGTAAACACCGCGCCGATATTGGCCAGTGCCGGCGAAACAGCCGTGGCCGCCAGGAGCAGCAGGGAGATAGAAAGCACTGCCGCCTTTAACAGACCTCTACTCACAAGTTCTCACCTCTTTCTAATAATATCCATACTTTTCAACTGCCTGGAAAAAGGTTTCGACATTTTCCCGCCTGGCATTCATCGGCAGGCAGCAGCCGCAGGCCAGTAAGAACCCACCGCCTTTTCCTGCTATTTGAATCAGCTTTTTACAGTATTCATCCAGTTCGGACGGCGACGCCACCGTGAAATATGCGGCCGGCACATCCCCGTGAAGGGCACAATGGCCGTGCAGTATTTCCTTGGCCTTAAAAATGTCGGTAGAGCCGTCTAAGGCCAGCACAAATTTACCCCGGGGCAGTTCCAGGAAATACTCCAGGTTTTTGGTCCAGTCACAGTCAAAGTGCAGAATGGGCACAATGCCTTTGGCAGTCAGATTTCCAATAAATGCTTTGAAAGAAGGCCAAATCAGCCTGTCAAAGTACTTTTTGGCCACAAACTGACCGGCCGAGCGGCTGCCGCCGACAAAGACCCGGTTGATCCCGGTGGCGGCCACTGTCTTTTCCGCCGCAGCAACAAAAAAATCCGCCACAACCGGCAGCAGTTCTTCCAACTGGTCGACGATCTGAAACATATCCTTGTAATACTTTTCAATGGACCGGGCTAACGAAAAGGCATCAAACGGCACCAACCCGCCCAGGTCCCCATAGAGAGGAATTTGTCCCCGGCGGCGCATGGCAGCCAGTTCCAATTCCCTGATCCTGGCTGCTTCGGCCATGCCTTTCAGCACTTCTTCCCGGCTAATGCCGTTGGCTCGCTCCAGAAAAGTCAGCTGATATTCCCCATACCCCTTTTTCCGGATGATGTCGTAATCATTCCTGGTCATCACTTCGCTCCCAATGACCTGGCTCTGGACATTATCGCCCAACTCTTTACCCGGCAGCTTCATTTTTCCCATGCCTGCCCGCTGGGCCACATAAGCGCTGGTAATACCGTTGATATCGGCGCTGCAGTCCCAGACGGGATGATCAGCGGCCAGCTTTTCGATGGCAGCAGGCCTTTGGTGGTAAACTCCCAGACAAATTCTTTGTTGCTGATGCCAACATATTGTCCGGCAGAATTGCCGGTCTCAGGCGCACATACTACGCGATCCGCCGGCTTAAGCCCGATGGTTGCCGCCAATCGATCTTCGGCGGTCATACTGTCTCGGCTCATATATTCTCCCTCCTTTTTAAACCGGATCAGTCAGGACTCGTATTTATCCGAATATTCTTTTAATAAAAATCCTAGCATGAATGGGAGCTCCTTGTAAAATTCAAAAACTAGAATGCGTATGCAAAAAAAATCATAACCAATATCCCGGTCAGCGAGCTTGCGTATACTTTATGAAAGAAATATAATATATTCGGAATTATCTAACTTTTTTTGGAATACTGCTGGTAAAGGGGAGGCTTTTATGGAGGGCGTCCGATACTTGCGTTCATTTGTGCTGGTGGCCGAGTGTCTGAACTTTACCAAGGCGGCCGAACGCCTCTATATCAGCCAGTCAACTTTAAGCAAGCACATTATTGAATTGGAAGAACAGCTCGGCGTACAGCTGTTTGTCCGCAATCACCACTCGGTCCGGTTAACGCCGGCAGGCTTTACTCTCCAGCAAGAGGCTGGCTCCCTGTTTGCAAAAATTGATGATGTTTTTTCCAGGACACGCAAATCGCAAACAGACATCTGGGGTAAGCTGCGCATTGGGTGCACCGGGATTGAGTGCACATTTTTGCCGAAAATCCTGGAGCATTTCACCGCCCTGTATCCCCATGTCGCACTGGACATCGGCATCCTTACCGTGCCGGAAATCAACGATAATCTGGAACGGCAGGAGCTCGACATTGCTTTCACGCCGCATCTAAGCAATAACCTCAAATCCAAATTTGCCATACGCGAGGTACGCCGGGCCCGCCTGTGCTTTTTGCTGCCGCGCAGCCATCCTTATGCCAACCGCTACTCCATTGATCTGGCTGAACTGAAAGAAGAACGGTTTATTCTTCTTTCTCCCGCCACTTTTCCTCACGGCGTGGACTGGTTTATGCAGCAGTGCGACATGCAGGGTTTTACGCCGCATATCGTAAGTCAGCCGTCGCGGTTCGAGACTCTTTTTTGGCAGGTCCTGGCCGGCATGGGTATTTCTTTTTGGAGCTTTGACCCCGTATTTTGCCGCATGATGCAGCCCAACATGGCCTTTGTAGCCATGAAAGGCGCCAATGCCTACGGGAATATCGCGGTCATCTGGAAAAGCAGCAACCCCAACCCGGTCATTCCACTGTTTATCAAAGAATTTGATGCTGTACCGCTCACCGAGAAGCTTCCGATGAACGCTTTAAGGTGATTCAGTGGTGCGAGGACCGTAAGCTTGACACAGCATTATAACCGTCCGGGCCAATAAAAAACGGCGGATCTCCAAAACAAGATCCGCCGTTTGCCGTTTCGATCAAGACATAGAATTGGCTATACGGGCCAGTTGATCGCCTGAGATGACTTCCTCCTCCTGAAGAAAACGGGCAGCTTTCTGCAGGAGATCCATATGCTCGCGCAGTATTTTATCAGCGATTACCTGAGCCTCATTTAAAAAGCCAAGGATTTCTTCATCGATATGAGAAACAGTGGCTGGGCTCAGATCTGCTCTGCCGGCAATGCCCGTCTGCAGGTAGCTGCCGGCTGCCGCCGCATAACGAACCGGCCCTAATTTCCGGGACATGCCGAACTCGGTTACCATGCGCCGGGCCATTTCGGTAGCCCGTTCCAGATCATTCGCCGCCCCGGTGGAGGCCTCATTAAAGACGATGAGCTCGGCCGCCCTGCCGCCCAGCAGGACTGCCAGGCGAGCTTTCAGCTCATTTTCCCCGATGAGATAGCGGTCTTCTTCCGGCCGCTGCATCGTGTAGCCCAGGGCTCCCTTGGCAGTGGGAATAATGCTGATCTTATGGACAGGATCGGTTCCGGGAAGGAAGTAAGCCAATAGGGCATGACCGATCTCGTGATAGGCAACCTTAGCCCGGACATCGCCTGAAAGCGGTATTTTTCGCTGCAGTCCCGCCACAATCCGTTCGATCGCCAAATCAAAATCCGCCATGGAAATCCGTTTAGCTTCGCGGCGAACGGCCAAAAGCGAGGCTTCATTGGCAATATTGGCTAGTTCCGCGCCGGAAAAACCGGCGGTTACCTTTGCCAGCTGCGGTAAATTCACGTCGTTCGCCAGGGGCATAGTTTGGGTATGGATGGTAAGAATCTCAAGCCGCCCGGGCTCCGTTGGCAGTGTCACCTGAATCTGCCGGTCGAACCGTCCGGGTCTGACCAGGGCTTGGTCAAGAATTTCCGGACGATTGGTCGCCGCCATAATCACTACGCCGGAATTGGCTTTAAAGCCATCCATTTCCGCCAGCAGCTGATTGAGCGTGTTTTCCTGCTCACTGTTGCCCCCTATGCGTCCCGCACTGGTACGGGCCTGTCCAATGGCGTCAATCTCGTCGATGAAGATGATGCAGGGCGCTTTTTGCTGCGCCTGCTCGAAAAGGTCGCGCACCCTGGCGGCGCCGACGCCGACAAACATTTCGACGAAGCTGGAACCCGTGAGAAAAAAGAACGGCACCCCGGCTTCTCCTGCGGTAGCCTTGGCCAGCAGGGTTTTGCCGGTTCCCGGCGGGCCGACCAGCAGAACCCCCTTGGGCAGTTTCGCTCCCATGTAGCTGAATTTGCCCGGGTTCTTCAAATACTCGATAATCTCCCGAAGTTCCACTTCCGCCTCACCGACACCGCCCACATCCCTAAATTTTACGCCGATCATTTCTCCCTGGATTTCATGGGCTTTGCTGCGGCCGAGGGACATGGCACTGGGCCCTCCTCCCATGCGTTTAATAATGAAGTACCAAATTAATACTAACGGCAATAGGGGCAATATCCAGCCCATAATGGTGGCCAGCAGGCTTTGGGTTTGGGCCCGTGCCGAAAAAGCTACGCCTGACGCCACCAATCGGTCCACCAGGGCAGGATCGTTGACCGCCACCACATTGGCGGCGGCTTTTTGTTGCTTTTCATCGCCTTTCAGTGTGAAGATGATACGTTCGCCGGTTAAAATTACCTCGTTGATTTTGCTTTCCGCCAGATACTGCAGGAAAACATTATAACTGACTTCCGTTTCCCGGATAATAAACGGCTTATAGACATAGTCATTAAACAACCAGGTTGCCATAATCGCTAACAGCAGGTACCATGCGGAAAAATTTCGCCGCTTCTTGTCCATGCCAGCTTCCAGCCTCCGTTAAAGAGTCCCATATTTCAACGATTATAATATTCCCTTAGTTAAGGAACTATTATCCCGAAAATGAGGAAAGTAGTCTGCAGACAAACGATGCGGCAGATCCGTTTGAATTAATGGTATCATCACGATTCTGTAATCGTGCCTCCATTCACGTGTACTACTTGCCCCGAAACATAGCGTGAATCATCACTGGCTAAATACACGTACGCCGGCGCGACTTCAAACGGCTGCCCGGCGCGTCTCATGGGAGTATCTGCCCCAAAATGCTTAATATGCTCGGCCGGATAGCTGGAAGGATTCAGAGGAGTCCAAATGGGACCGGGTGCTACCGCATTTACGCGAATATGCTCCGGCGCCAATGATAGCGACAGGGAGCGCGTCATGCTGACAATGGCCCCTTTTGTTGCCGAATAGTCAATGAGATATTTTTCTCCCTGGTAAGCAGTCACCGAAGTGGTATTGATAATGGAACTATATGGGCACATATGAGGCAATGCGGCTTTCACCAGATAAAAGAAGGCAAAAATATTGGTTCTAAACGTGTCCTCTAACTGTTCGGCCGAAATGTCAAGAACAGATAATTGCGGAAACTGGACGCCATGATTGTTGACCAGTATGTCTAATTGCCCCAAGACCTCCCTGGTCCTTGCAACTACCTGGCAGCATTGTTTTTCACTACGTAAATCACCCGGCAGCAGGATCGCTTTTTGTCCCAGCTCATGGATCCGCGCCTCAGTTTCTTTTGCATCCCGGTGTTCGTTCAGATAGGCAATGGCTAGGTTCGCTCCCTCTTTCGCAAAAGCGTAAGCAACTGCCCTCCCTATCCCGCTGTCGCCGCCTGTAACGAGAGCTACTTTTCCTTGTAATTTACAGCTGCCTGAAACAGTGGGATCTTCCGAAATGGGGCGTGGCTCCAAAAGGTATTCCATCCCTGGCTGCCGGTTTTGATGCTGAGGCGGAAAGGTTATCGGGACGTTTTCGCATTGCTTTTCCATGCCAAAATATGGGTATTTCGGGTACATAGCATCACCCCAATCATTACTTCACTATACTATATTCCATAGCGAGTCAAGTTGACATAGCATCTTTCTTTTTGAAAAATTATGAGAAGCTGCCGATATCAAGGGCAATTCGGTAAAAATCCATGCAGATTGTAACTATGTCCATTCCAATGTGGGATGGGTTTTGATATACTGGCATTCAATATCGAAACCGTATTGCAATATAGAGTTAATCTTAGCTCTGCGGATTAAATGAAACGGAGGGCATTACAGATAGAATGAAAAAACTCCTAGGATTGATTCTCTCTCTCTCCCTATTGACGGGCATACTAGCCGGATGCGCCGGGACACCCGCAAATAGTCGCGCAACATTGACAGCTGCCGATAAAACAGATGCGGGAAAAAAGATCTGGCCGCGAACAATGAAAGATGCTTTAGGCAAGCAAATAACCTTAATGAAAAAACCCGAACGAATTGCGATTCTTGATTTTGGTTTTATGGAAAGCTTGTTTGCTTTGGAGACTCCCCCTATTGCGTCTACTTTGGCCGAACAGTCATTAAAAGGTTTTGGAACCTTGCAGCTCTACGCCGCGAATGCGAAAATCGAAGACCTGGGAAAAGGCAAGGCGCCAAATCTTGAGAAGCTGGCGGAGCTGGCGCCTGACCTTATTTTCCATACCGCTGAAGCAGAGCATCTGGATATGAAGTTATACGAACGAGCTTCTCAGATCGCTCCTGTGGCAATGTTCGACAGCCCCGACTGGAAGAAACAGTTGCGGGATTTTGCCAAGTACCTCGGTGAGGAAGAAAAGGCAGAGGCATACATTGCGGATATCGAAACGCTGATTGCTGAATCCAGGAGTAAGCTTTCCGGCTATAGTGATAAAACTGTGGCGTTACTGTTTGAACACAGCGGTAATAAAGGCAACTTTATTGTTATAGGCTCAGCGGAAAATCCAGTGTGGTTCAACCGAGAGAACGGCCTGGGGTTGAGGCCTCCGAACGGTTATCCCCCAAAGGGGCAAGCGGTTTCTTTGGAGGGGATAGCAGCGCTCAACCCGGACTATATCTTCCTGTTCGGTTCATTAGGGTTGGAAGCGAACGGATACAAGCAACGCTATCTATCTGAAGCAACACAGGCTTCCTCCGTATGGCAGTCCTTAACCGCCGTAAAGCACGGGCATGTTTATCATCTTGACGCGGCGGTACGGGCAGCCGGTCCCCTGAGTATCAAGCTGGGGATTGAAACTATTGTCAAGAGTATGACCAAGTAAGGTTCTCCCTACTATATGCAAGAGCCAGGCGTAGCTTTCAGCCAAAGCCTGCGTCCGGCTTTTTGCTGTTCCAGCATTAATAGACAAGGGTCCAGTAGTGAGCGCATGACATGGAGGAGAACATAATCAATGGATCTACCAAATGTCCCGGCAAGGCCGGTCGAAATAAAGCAAATACAAAAGAAAAGCCGCCCATGGGCGGCATGGCTGATTATCGCCGGCGGCACAGGGCTGCTGGCGGTGATCATGGCGTTTTCCGTTACCAGGGGAGCGGCAGAAATTCCACTGGCCTCGGTATGGAACGCCTTATTTCACTTTAATGCGGCAGATACGCAGCACCTGATTGTGATGGATCTGCGCCTGCCCCGCGTGCTGGCCAGCGCCCTGGTGGGCGCGTCCTTTGCGGTAGCAGGAGCTGTTATGCAGGGTGTAACCTGCAATCCCATGGCGGATTCCGGATTGATGGGTCTAAACGCCGGGGCAGGTTTTGCCCTCTCCCTCTGCTTTGCCTTTTTCCCCGAATTGGCCTATCTGCAGGTCATCCTGTTTTCCTTTATAGGAGCGGCAATAGGAGCAGGGGGTACATATGGCATCGCGTCCCTGCGTCGCGGCGGGGCGACCCCCATGCGGCTGGTACTCGCGGGGGCTGCGGTCAGCGCGCTGCTGGCTGCGCTCAGCCAGGGCATCGCCTTGTATTTTGATGTAGCGCAGAACATTATGTTCTGGACGGCAGGCGGTGTGGCCGGTTCCAACTGGGAACAAATCAGAATTCTGACCCCGTTGATTGCGGGTGCGCTCCTGGGCTCAATCGCCCTTTCCCGTTCCATTTCCATCATGAGCCTGGGCGAAGATGCGGCAACAGGACTGGGACTGAATACCATGCTCGTCAAGCTTTTATGCGCCGCCGTCGTGCTGATGCTGGCCGGTGCTTCCGTGGCGGTGGTCGGCGCGGTAGGTTTTGTGGGACTGATCGTACCGCATCTGGCCCGGTTCCTTGTTGGCATGGATTACAGCCTTATTATTCCGTCCTCTGCAGTGACGGGAAGCCTTTTAGTGGTTTTGGCAGATTTGGGTGCAAGGACGCTCAACCCGCCTTTTGAAACACCTATCGGCGCGCTCATCGCCCTAATTGGCGTTCCCTTCTTTCTGTACCTGGCCCGCAAGGAAAGGAGGGAGCTGTGATGAACCCGCAGCAGGAGAAAAACCAAGCCTATAAACAAAAAATTGCCATCAGGAATACGGGCATTGTACTCACTTTTTTCCTACTGCTCATATTATCGTTCATCATCAGCATGAATACCGGCTACTCGCAGCTCTCGCCCCTGGATACGCTGCGTACGCTGTTCGGCGGCGGCAGCGCCAGAGAGAACCTGATCCTGTTCGGCTTCCGGCTGCCCCGCATTGTGATTTCCATTCTGGTGGGCACGGGGCTTGCGTTGTCCGGCTGCATCATCCAGAGCGTATCCCGCAACGCCCTGGCGGACCCCGGTCTTTTAGGCATCAACGCCGGCGCGGGTCTCACGGTCATTTTATTCGTGCTGTTTTGCCGCTCCCAGTCCATCCTGTCGGTTTTTACCCTGCCGTTCCTTGCACTCATAGGCGCAGGGCTCACGGCGATTCTGATTTATAGTCTGGCTTACAAACGGCAAACCGGCCTTGCGCCGATTCGACTGATTTTAACCGGTGTGGCGGTGCAGGCGGGTATTTCCGCCCTGACCACGGTGCTGGTGGTCAAGCTGGACGATACGCAGTTTGATTTTGTCGCAGCCTGGCAAGCAGGCAGCATATGGGGCTCCAACTGGAAGTTTGTCCTGGCGCTGCTGCCCTGGCTGTTGCTGCTGATTCCCTATGTGCTTTCCAAGGCCCGCGTGCTGGATGTGCTGAGTCTGGGGGATGATATTGCCTGCGGCTTAGGTGCTTCGGTGGAAAAGGAGCGCAGGCGCCTGCTTGCCGCCGCTGTGGCGCTGGCGGCATCCTGTGTGGCGGTCAGCGGCAGCATCAATTTTGTGGGGCTGATTGCGCCCCATCTGGCGCGGCAACTGGTAGGGCCGGGCCACAGGGTTTTGCTTTCCGCCTGCGCCTTGGCCGGAGCGTTTCTGGTGTCCGCTGCGGATACGATCGCGCGGGTGATCGTCCAGCCATTCGAAATTCCCACCGGCATTATGGTTGCGATGGTAGGCGCACCATACTTCCTGTATCTGCTCACCAGGAGCAAACAGTAAACAAAGGCAGGGATTGAATATGAACAGCATTGCCACTGAAAATCTAGCCGTCGCCTATGACGACAACCTTGTCGTCGATGAGCTGGAGCTCCAGATTCCACGGGGAAAGATCACCGCCATCATCGGACCGAACGGCTGCGGGAAGTCCACAGTGCTCAAAGCAGTGGGGCGTATTTTAAAGCCAAAAAACGGCATAGTGTACTTAAACGGAGAAAATATTCGCAGCCTTGCCACCAGAGAAATAGCGCGGAAGTTAGCAATCCTGCCCCAGTCGCCACAAGCGCCGGCGGGGTTGACCGTGGGCGATCTGGTGGCTTATGGCCGTTTCCCCCATCAGCGGGGTTTTGGCAAGCTGAAAGCGGAGGACAAAAAAATCATCGCCTGGGCGCTGGCAGTCACCAAGCTTACGGAACTTGAAACCGCGGCGATGGATAATCTCTCGGGCGGACAAAAACAGCGGGTGTGGATTGCCATGGCACTGGCGCAGCAAACCGACCTCATTCTGCTGGATGAACCGACGACCTATCTGGACCTGTCCTATCAACTGGAGGTCCTGGAGCTTTTATACCGGCTCAACCGGGAGCAGAACTGCACAATCGTCATGGTACTGCACGACCTGAACCTGGCGGCGCGTTTCGCGGATTATATAGTCGCCATCCGCAACGGGAATATCGTTCGCCATGGTACTCCGGAAGAGGTCATCACTGCCGCAGTGCTCCGGGAAACCTTCCATATCGACACGGAAGTGGTTGCAGACCCCCGAACCGGACGTCCCGCCTGCATTTCCTACGATCTGATCAAGGAATAGGATAACCATGAAAGCAGGTATTGGCATGAAAAAAACAGCCATTTACGGCAAAGGCAATATTGGAAACTCTGCCGCTGTATCCAGTCGCAGCGGGGGCGGTCACAGCCAGGGGCCTGGCTGTGACGCAAATCGGCTGTGATTCCAGGGCCATTCCACCCGCAACCTGGAGGTGACACCCGCAACCTGGAGGTGAATGTATATGCCGGATATAAATCATTTAAAGCGCCTTTCGGATGTTAAATCAAATGTGGGCGTGAAATTCCTAACGCCCGCCGCCTTCCCGGGCAGTCATTGCCCCTTGCATCCAGCACTGGCGCTGGCAGGGAATATCAAAGGCTTGTCGTCGCTGGTGGTCGGAACGCCGGAATGCGCCACTTATAGCCGTGTGGTCCTGACAAATACTCAGGTCAGACAGGGAGAACTGCACTGGACATATGTACTCGACGCCAGCGAGGTGGTGTTTGGCTGCCGCCAGGGGGTGATGGGCGCGCTGCAAAAGATGGATCAGGCAGGGGCAAAAGCCATTCTCCTGCTTGCCACCTGTGTGCCTGAGCTGATTGGCGAGGATATCGAGAACATTGTCAGGGAGGTTCAGCCTAAACTGTCGGCACGCTTAATCTGTGTAATGCTGGGGCATTTCAAGTGTAACAGCTTCCCTTCCGGCTCATGGAAAACGCTGCAGGCAATCGGCTCTCTGATGGAACCAAGAAGGGTTCAGCCGCAGGTCGTCAATGTAATAGGACGTTCACCGGATGAAAAACATATCCCTATGCCGCCTGTTCTGAGTGCGCTGCAGCAGCAGGGCTTTTCCCTGCGCTGTCTTTCGCCGGGGTCTTCGCTGGAGGATTTTTTAGCGGCACCTGATGCGGCGCTGAATGTGGTGCTTTCGCCGTTTACAGACCCATTGGCCGCAGCTATGGATCAGTCCTTCGGCACTCCTGCTTTTCGCCTTCACAATGTCTATGATGTAGCAGAGATTGATGCACTTTATTCGTCTATTGCCAGGAAGCTGAAGTTTCAATGGAGAAATGAATTTTACCACGAACGAATGGAAGCTCTGGCCCTACAGGAACAGGCAAAAAAACGGCTGCATGGCTGCCGTTATATTTGCGCTCATATCGGCCCTGTCAGAACAATTCCGCTGGCCGCCTATCTGGCGGCTCTGGGCATGGAGCCGCTGCTGCTGCACCTGGAAGAATTTTGGCCGGACGATAAACATTGGTCCGAAACATTAAACGCGCTTGGATATGACCCTTTGGTCTGTCATATGGTCAACAGCGGTTCGGACGCGCCGTTGTTAGAAAGCCTTTCTCCTGATCTATGCCTTGGGGATTTGTCCGGAACGAAGTTCCGGGTTCCCTGCGTGCCCTACCTGTCCGACCTGTACGGAATGTCCGGATACGAGAGGACGAACAGCCTGCTCAAGAGGATATTGCGTACGTTGGATCACCTTTTCATGCCCAAAGCAGGAGGTGGACGGCGTGGGATTGCATAAATTCAGGCCGGTTCCCTCCGGCCGCATGGGAATGTTGTGGACATTGGCTTCCATCCGCAATTCCGCTTTATTGGAATTCGGTTGTATGGGGCACATGCTCTATGGTCGTGTATTTTTGAACCGGGCGGGTGTTGTGGATGCCTGTAGGCTCTATTCCACCCATATCGACGAAACCGATATTGCTCTTGGCGATACCGCCCGGCTGAGCTCCGCTGTTGCGGATATCGCTCAAAGAGACAAACCGCGTATCCTTTTTTTCTTACCCTCAGCCGTACCGGAGATCATTGGAACAGATATTCCCGCACTTTGCAGGGAGCTGCAGCCGGCTTATCCGGATATGCGTCTGTTTCCCTTTAGTAATGGCGGTTTCGATATCAGCCAGTACCACGGGGTACAGGAAACACTTCTGTATCTTGTTCAAACGCTTCCCCACGAGGTTCCAAAAACGCCGTTGCCGACTTTTAATCTGATCGGTTCCTGCGCGGATTTGTTCCGCTTTCAGGCGGACGCAGAAGAGATCGCCCGTATCCTGCAGGGAGCCTTCCGGCTAACGCCATTGTGCGTTATGACCTCGGCTGCGTCGGTGGAACAAATCGAACAGATGGGTGGGGCGCATATCAATCTGGTATTCCGGAGGGAGGGATTGCCGGCAGCGGAGCATCTGCAAAAGCAATTCGGCACGCCTTATTTGCTTGGGCGGCCTTACGGCATACGGGGAACGTGCGAATGGATTGAGCAGGTGGCGCAAATCACCGGTATAACACCTGACCGAGCCTACGTAAATGAGCAGCGGGACGAAGCGCTGCGGCTGATTTCACCCTCACTGCCTTCATTCAGACACTTAAGGGAACAGCCGGAAAACGGACGCTTATCCGTCGGCGGGCATGCCGATGTAGTAAAAGGCATTCTCGCCTTTGCCTGCGGCGAGCTTTTCCTTCCTAAAGGTATTTGCTGGTGCGACAGCCCCGATATGGCAGATGAGGAAATTCCTTATTTCACAGAAGAACAGTGGACGCAAGCAATGGAAAGTCAGGAAAACGGACTGTTCATGGCCAGCGGTGAGGCGTTAAAGTGGGCGGGGCGCAATAGGGAGCTGCAAATTGCGAATCCGGATACAGCATGGCGTTTGAATCCCTATGAACCGCCTTTTACAGGTTTTCGCGGTGCGCTCCATCTGGCATCCCTGTGGATCAATGAGGCGCTGTGGCAACAGTAGCATGAACGGAGGGCAGTGTCATTAACCCTGCATTAGACATGCTTGTTTGCATGCTTTTCATCACCTTTGAAACTTTTATTGCCTTCATGCGGAGTTCTGCATGAAGGCAATAAAAGTTTTTCCTTTAGCGGACGCAACCCTCGTTCCTTATACATACACCTTGCAGAATGGACAAGAATTGACAGGCTAGAGCTTGAGGATTCTCTTGGCGTTATCGTAGGCGATGGCCTGCAGCACATCCGGGGCGAAATCCAAAGTCTTAAACCATTCGTTTGCCTCCGTCATATCTTCATAGGGGTAATCCGCCGAATACATAACATGTTCAGGACCCAATACCCGCAGGATGTGCTCCAGGGCCGGGGTGTAGAAAAATCCGCTGGTTGTGGCGTAGATATTGCGTTTTACGTATTCTGTCACGGGCAGTTTTCTCGATCTCCCGTTCTTAGCAGCCACTTCGCCGTCCCAGCCCTCTCTTTGGATGCGGTGATCAATACGATAGCACCAGAAGGGTAAAAATTCTCCCGCGTGTCCTAAGATAATTTTCAAGTTCGGCACCTTGTCGAACAAGCCGCTGATGATCATCCGCAGCACATGTTCCGCCGTCTCCACGTGGAATCCCCAAGCCGCGCCCTTTAATTCGGGATACGGTTTGTAAGTTGTTTCCCGATCATCCGGCACTGTCCGGGGATGGATGTAAATGGGAACGTCCAACGCCTCGGCGGCTTTCCAGAAATCCAGATATTCCGGAGCATCGTAGTAGATGGGGGCCAGGGTTCCAGCGTTGTCATACCCGTTGATCAGCGCTCCCGGAAATCCCAGGTCCTTGACAGCCCGGGTCAATTCTTCGATGGCGGCATCCGGTTCCCGCATAGGCAGGCAGGCGAAGGCACGCAGGCGGTCCTTGCGGGACTGGATGGCTTCTGCCACATAGTCGTTCCAGGCCCGGGCGGTCTCAACCTCAATTTTGTGATTCTCCAGACCTTGAATGGATGGCGAGGTCGCCGAAACCACTGAAATCTCCACCTCACCCTCGTCCATGGCGCGGATTCTCATGTCTGTCAAGTCAATGAGCTTAGCCTCGTTTTGACGGAACTCCCTCAGACTCAGCAGCTGGGGAGTAAATTTTTCCACACCTTTTACGGCAAACGCTTCTTCCAAAGCAATTTTTTTCACAAGAACACTCTCCTTCCCATTTCCCATTATTACCTTAAAAAAATAATTTTATATGGAGGAAACAATTTATAGCAGCCAGCTATTCGGCCGGCTTTGATTGGGGTGTCACATTGCATGCTAATGGTGGTTCTTCCTCTATAAGGCTAAGGAGCCTGAATGAAAAGTATCATTGATTATGTCACATATTCCTTCCACATTGTTTTGTATGAAAAGATGTCCTCCGGCAAAAGTGTAAAAAGAAAAATCATGGTTAGTAATTTCATCCCAACGCTTTATATCTTTTACATTGATTTCATCATCCTCGCCGGCAAACACGGTCACTGGGCAATTTAATTTTTCTTTAAGCGAGCTTTCCTTATACATTTCAGTTATCCTATAATCCGCCCTTAGAATCGGCAGGAACAAATCCAGCCATTCTTTATTCTCCAGCAGCTTTTCAGATGTTCCTCCCATATGAAAGATTTCTTTCATAAAATTTTCGTCATCCAATTTGTGAACTATCTTAGCATCAATTTGTACGTGAGGCGGTTCTTTTGCCGCCAAAAACAGATGTTCCGGCTGCCGGCGATGATTTTGCACAATTTTCTTATATAAACCATATGTAAGCCAGCTTCCCATGCTATAGCCCAATAAAGCATAGCGGCTCTTTTCAAATTCATCCCCAATGATTTCATATACATCATTGATCGCGTCTTCCATGCTCTCGTAAAAGGGCTCTTCAAAACGCTTGCCTCTTCCTGCTAATTCCACGGGAACCATTTTGATGGATTTCCGCAGATGCTTTTTAAATTGAGAATACATGATTGCAGAACCGCCTGCGTAGGGAAAACAAAATAGTTTTAAGTGACTCATATTGCTCTCT
>NZ_AFGF01000204.1 GCF_000219125.1 Acetonema longum DSM 6540 | reverse complement strand
TGAACCGTAATGGCTTTTGCGGACAGGGAGAATGGCTGGTACAATAAAGCCAGGAGGTGTCCGAATGAAAGGCCAACGATTCGATGCCACATTTAAAAAAGACATTGTTAAACTTTACTGTAGCGGAGCCCGAACCTGCCCCAGTTTGGCAGCGGAATTAGGAATTCATGAAAATACGGTCTATAAATGGATTCAACAATATAAAAGCGATCCGGAACATGCTTTTCCCGGCTCAGGGAATCTCAAGCCTGATGAAGATGAACTCCGTAAAGCCCAACGGCGCATCAAGGAACTAGAGAATGAAGTCGATATTTTAAAGCAAGCAGCGGTATACTTCGCCAAAAACAGCAAGTAAGATATCAGTTTATCTACCATTACCGCACCCAATATGCTGTTAGCGATTTATGCCGCATTTTGAAGGTATCCAGAAGCGGGTATTACGTCTGGGTGAAAGCCGGTTGCCCGAAAGCCCATGACCGGGATGCTGTCGTAGTAGCTCATATTCGCCAGATTGAACGGGAGCATGATCATAATTATGGTGTTCAAAAGGTCTATGAAGAACTCAATGACAAAGGGATTCTCATCGGGCGCAGCAAAGTACAGCGAATCATGCATGCTCATGGCATCAAAGCCCAAATCAAAAGTAAATACAAGCCCCAAACCACTAAAGCGGACCCGAATGAACAAGCCTTTGACAACCTGGTAAACCAAAACTTCGAAGTTCGAGAAATCAACCAGGTATGGCTGGCCGACATCACCTATATCCGAGTGGGCGGTCAGTGGTGTTATTTAGCTTGTGTCTTGGATTTAGCCAGACGCAAAGTAGTGGGTTGGGCTCTTAGCCACCGCCCTACAGCAGACCTTGCTTGTAAAGCGCTTCGGATGGCCATTGTAAAAGAAAAACCGGCGGAAGGACTCATCCATCACTCTGACCGGGGCAGTCAATATACATCGAACCAGCATAAAGATTTGCTGAAGGAACATAACCTCCTGGGCAGCATGAGCCGCAAAGGCAATCCCTATGATAACGCCCCGATGGAATCTTTCTTCCGGCTTTTAAAAGTCGAGCATGTCAAAAAACGGTCCTTTGCTACGATAGGACAGGCCGCGGCCAGTATCGGGGTCTGGATCAGCTATTACAATACCCAAAGAAGGCATAGTGCCTTGGGCGGTATTTCGCCGCTATCCTACGAGATCAGAAGATACTCGCCATTTCATCTGTCCGCGTAGGTCAATATGGTTCA
>NZ_AFGF01000203.1 GCF_000219125.1 Acetonema longum DSM 6540 | reverse complement strand
GTATAAATAGTTTGATGATCGATTGTTAACCAATTTTATTTCGTGGTTAACGATCAAAATAAAAAAGAATTGTTAACGTGTCAATTGATTGTCGTTAACAATTCTACTATACGCCATATTTTTTTCGTTGTAAATAGTAAAATGCATTATTGCTAGAAAGGCAAAATGAGGACATCCCCTATGACGACCTGATATGGATCGCTCAGTTGGTTGGCTTCAGCCAAAGCAGAGGCCAGGGCCATACTCCCTCCGGTCTGCCGGGCGATTATGCTCAGGGTGTCGCCTTCTTTCACTGTATAGCGATGGGTCACCTTGACATTCTGCATGGTTACGCTGCTGACGCCATTAATCTCACTAACCGTTTTTTCCAAATGGTAGCGGACATAAAACGTGGGCACTTCTCCTGATAGGCTGACGGCATTGCCGTTCACAGAAATCTCAATGGGCAGAACCCGAAGCAGATCGTCCTGACTCAACACACCCCGCACGGTTTGAGTTGCCAGCCGGGCCTTGGTCGGAGCCATGGCATCAATCAGGGTTGCGCTTTTGGGCGGTTCGACTGGGTGGACGGAAGCCACTGCCAAGAGCGATGGACGTTCAGCCTGACCCGAGGGGATTGTTTTCGCCGGGCCTGAAGTTACATCTGGAGCCGGAGCTTTAGCCACCACCTCGGTTTGAGCCGAAGACGCTGTTGCAATCTGGTCTGATGCCGCAGCCTCAGGCTGGGCTGACAGCTGCTCAACCGAAGAATTATCCGTTCCCTGCAGGGTCCGCGCAGCAATAACTTGATGATCGGCAACTGCCTGCCAGGTTAGGGGACGCCCCAGATACCACCAGCAACCGGCAAGGAATAAGCTGATCAGACCTATGACGCCAGCCGGATAAAGCAGACGGCGCAGTCCTTTTCTGCCGTTGAGACGCTGCTCGCAATCCGCCAATGCCTGCTGATACAGTCGGTTGCCCGGGTCCAGTTCCAGCGTCCAGCGCCACAAGGCTGCCGCTTCTTGCACCTGCCCGCGACGGGAATATAGTTTAGCCAGCAGATCGACTGCGCCCACTGGCACTCGTTTTTTAGTCAGAAGAGGCAGCAGGAGCTGCTCCGCCTGACGGGAGTGTCCATCGCGGGCCAAACGGGAGGCTTCTACGATTGTGCGTAAGTCCTCTGCCGCAGGCAAGGGCGGCGTCGATTGTTTGCCATTGTTGTTTTTCTGCCTGTCATCGCTTTGTCGCGTAGAATTCAAATATTACACCTGCCTGTTATTCGGATAACCATCTGACAATTTATATGGAAATTCGCCAAAATAAAACCAATTTCCTGCATATGAAATCCAAAACCTTTATTGCCAAAGACCAAAAAGCCCTTACAGGGCTTTTTGGTCTTTTTAAGGGCTGTCAGTCTTTTATCCTTGTCATGCCGCCTAGCCGGATCAGCCGGCACAATCGGGCTGCAGCCGCCTCGATCAGATCCGGGCCGTTTTCCAGACAGTTTTCCAGGGACATAGGTCCGGGCACGATACTCATCACAGCATCGATTCCCTGAGTCAATACATCTTCCGCCCCGTTGCCGAGGCCGCCTGACAGACAGACCACCGGCACCTGAAACTCCTTGGCAATCTTAGCCACACCGACCGGGGCTTTACCATAAGCTGTCTGGAAATCCGTCCGGCCTTCCCCGGTGATAACCAGATTGGCGCCCTCTACCAAGCTCCTATATCCTACCGTATCCAGCACTATCTCAACCCCCGGGCGCAGCTGCGCGCCGGTAAAGAACAGCAGCCCGGCCCCCAGGCCGCCTGCAGCGCCGGCTCCGGGCAATTCAGCCACATCCCTGCCGGTGGTCCGGCTGGCAATTGTGGCGAAATGATCCAACGCAGCATCCAACTCCTCCACCATCGCCGGCGTAGCCCCTTTTTGGGGCCCATAAACAGCCGAAGCGCCGCGAGATCCGCACAGGGGATTATCCACATCGCAAGCAACCAGAATAGTGGTGCTGGCCAGCCGCGAATCCAAGCCACTCACGTCAATCTTACTCAAATTGGCCAGAGCCGCACCTCCGGCCGGCAGTTCCCGGCCGGAGGCATCATAAAATACCGCTCCCAGGGCTTTGGCCATACCGGTTCCCCCGTCATTGGTAGCACTGCCGCCAATGCCGATAATGATTTTTTTTATGCCCTGATCCAACACCGCCTTAATCAGCTGCCCAGTGCCATAGGTCGTAGTGATGCGAGGGTCCCGTTTATGGAAAGGCACCAAAGGCAGGCCGGAGGCAGCCGCCATCTCAATCACCGCCGTCTCTCCGTCTTCCAGAATGCCAAAATGAGCCTCCACCGGTTCCCCCAGCGGTCCCACCACCTGCCGCCGCACCGTATGCCCCCCGGCCGCGGCTACCAGTGCCTCAACCGTGCCTTCACCGCCATCGGCGATAGGCAGTTTGATGACCGCCGCATCGGCAAACACCTTCTTGATGCCCCGCTCCATAGCGTCAGCCACCCCCAGAGCCGACACGCTGCCTTTATAGGAATCAGGCGCAACTATAATCCTCACTCATTCATCCCCCCTATCATTTCAAATTCATCTTCAGCCTTGAATCAGGAACCATTCAAAAAGGTTCAGATGCTAGGTAAGAGCAACGCCTGCGTTGCCGTACTGAAGGATTTAAGTGACTTTTCGGCTTATGAGAAGACATCCGCTACTACCTATCTCCCGAAAAGTCACTGCGTCTTTTCAACGGTTCTCTTGCAATATGTACCGTTCAATCGCCTCCGCCACTCCATCAGCGTCATTGGCAGCGGTGACGGCGTCAGCCTTGCTTTTCACCAGATCCATGGCATTGCCCATGGCTACGCCCCAGCCGGCAAACTCAATCATATCCAGGTCATTCTGTGAATCGCCGATGGCCATGACCTCCCGCCGGTCAACCCCCAGTTTTTGCGCCAGATAGCTTAAAGCAATGCCTTTATTCACCGCCGGGTGGGTCATTTCCAGATAAGTCGGCTTGGAAACCGCCGCATAGAGCCGGCCACCGAAATGCTGCTTCACAACCCGATATTGTTCCCGAATTTCCTCCGGCCGGGCCAAAGCCAGCATCTTAGTAGGAGGCAGGGCCTCTGTATAGAAAGACTCTCCCAGAGGTACGGCCTTAACCTTGGCCGACGCTTCGTAGGCTCTGGCCTGATCATTGACTTCTCTCACATACAGGACATCGTCCACGTAAGATTGGATATACCAGTCCCTGGCCCGGAACAGTTCCATGATTTCAGCGGCCAGTTCCCGTTCAATGGTCCGGTGGTACAGAACTTCACCGGACAGGCAGGCCTTTATCAAGGCGCCGTTATAAGTAATCAGCGGCACATCCAGGTTTAACTGCCGGGCATAGGGCAGGGCCGAAGCATACATTCTACCGGTGGCAACGGTCACGGTCACGCCTTGGGCCATGGCTTGCCGGATAGCCTCCACGGCGCGGGGAGACACTTTCGTCTGATGGTCCAGCAGTGTATCGTCAAGATCAATTGCTACAAGTCGAATCGGCATATTACGTTCTCCTTTTATGTATGATGCTCTTGCGTGTTTATTCTCATTATTGGTATGGTTCTTCACATTATGCAACTGACCCTGCTATGACAAGAAAAAAGTCTGTTTTGCATAC
>NZ_AFGF01000202.1 GCF_000219125.1 Acetonema longum DSM 6540 | reverse complement strand
AAATCATTCCGGCAAATGATTCGGTGCGACTCCTCAGTGCGGTACTAGAAAGGATGAATTACAGCAAATTATATGCCGCATACTCCCGAATGGGCAGAATCGAGACCTCGCCGAAGCGTCTGTTTAAAGTCCTGGTATACGGATTCATGAATGGCATCTACTCCAGCCGCAAACTCGAACAAGCCTGCCGGCGCGACGTAAACTTTATGTACCTTTTAGGCCGGGAAAAAGCCCCTGATCATGCCACTATCGCTCGCTTTCGCAGTCAACGGCTCACCCAGATCATAGATGATCTATTTGCCCAACTGGTGCGCCTTTTAGCCGATGTGGGGGAACTGTCCCTATCCAGCGTCTTCATTGACGGAACCAAACTAGAGGCCAATGCCAACCGCTACAGCTTTGTCTGGAAAAAATCCAGCCAAAAACACGAACAAAAGCTGCAAGAAACCATGAAGCGAGAGTTACCGACGCTGGTGAAAGCATTCCACCTCCGCCTTTATCTCGGGGAGACCATCAAAGTGCAGCACCTAAAGAAACTGAGAAAACGTCTCAAAACCTTGCAACATAAAGAAGGAATTCGTTTGGTCCATGGAAGAGGGCAACGAAAATCCCCTTTGCAGCGAGCCCTGGAAAAAGTGGAAGAATACCTGGTCCGTCAAAAGCGCTATGATGACTACAACCACAGTTTAGGAGATCGCAATAGCTTCTCCAAGACCGATAGAGATGCGACCTTTATGCGAATGAAAGAAGACCCCATGAAAAATGGGCAACTCAAACCTGGCTACAATGCCACCATAGCCGTAGATGCGGAATATATTGTCGCTGCCAGGCTCTCGCAAGAACGAAGCGACAGTCAGACCCTCATTCCCATTTTAAAAGAACTGAAACCATTAGGCTATACCAAACCGGTAGCCGATGCCGGATTTGAAAGTGAAGAAAACTATACCTGGTGCGAAGAAAATGGGCAAACCGCCTTCATTAAACCCGCCAACTATGAACAAGCCAAAACCAAAACGTATAAAAGCGATATCGGAAAACGAGAAAATATGCTCTATGATGCCGCCAGTGACAGCTATCGTTGCCATCAAGGACATCCGATCCGAGCCGCCTATGAGAAAAAAACGAAATCAAAATCTGGCTACACCATCATAACAACCGTTTATACCTGCATCGAATGCGCCGGTTGTCCCCATAAAGCCCAGTGCATCAAAGGAACCAGCAAGACCCCGCTTGAGGATCGGAACAAAAACCTGTATGTCTCCAAACCCTTTCTCAGACAGCGTCAAGAAATGCAGGATCGTATTCAAAGCCCGCAAGGAATTCTGCTGCGCATGAATCGTTCGATTCAGGTAGAGGGAGCCTTTGGGGTTTTGAAAGAAGACATGAATTTCCGACGATTTTTACTAAGAGGAAAAGTCAAGGCAACGACAGAGTTTTTGCTATTGTGCATGGGATACAACTTAAACAAACTCCACAACAAAATCCAAAGTGCCCGGTGTGGGAGTTATTTACATCCTTTGAAAGCAGCCTGACCATACGATATCGAGATTCTGTTCGGGGGAGAGGCTTCCTCTATTTTGGCATGTCCCAAAAACTAGTGGTAAGATCTTTTTTCCTGTATCGTAGAAGGATTCTGCTCTCTCTTTTACAAAAAGAGGAGCTGCCGCTTACGTTTTTACTAAAAACGTTTTGCGACAGCCCC
>NZ_AFGF01000201.1 GCF_000219125.1 Acetonema longum DSM 6540 | reverse complement strand
TGTCAATAACTTTTGAAAATGTCACCCTAAAAAGGGCTTAAATATCGCGAGAAAATGTCACCGCCGGTTCAGCGTATCGAGATAAGAAAATCGACTCCAGCATTGCGATAATATCTTGATCAGAGTCTTCAAAAGAAACCTTGTTTACTAAGGTATGGCCGTACTTGTGATAGTGAGTATCTGGTGGCTTCCAAGGAGTTTTTTGCTTGGCTGCAGGAGGGACAGTCGCTTGCCTGACAGGCTTACTATAAGGCAACGCCTGATATAGCGTGCCTTTGTATTGAACAACAAAGCCACTACGAGGGCTTACAAGAACACTCACTTTGGCCTTGGGAGGAAGAATCGGCAAACTAGGCGTTGCAATCACCTTAAAGTGTCTGTTGTAAAACGAGAATACCCCACCGGCATCCACAGAGCGGGTTAGTTTTACGCAAAGCACCGTATCCAGATCCACCTCTTTGGCCAGAGGGCGGAAGGCAGACACTGCATGGCCCGGCTCCACAGCAAACCGTTGATTCAGTAAAGGGATATACTGAATCAGAAACTCATTGGCCTGGTCAATGCTAGAAACGCCAGCAATCTGAAACTCAACGGGCAGACGGCTCTGCAACGTTTCCCAGAGGCGTTCCACACGGCCTTTGGCCTGGGGTGAACGAGCAGGAATGATCGTAACACCCAACTCCTTCATCGCCCGAGAAAACTGAGTATCGTTGATGAGCTTGCCTGCAAGCTGATCCTCGATCGAGAGCCTGCCAGCAGCCGTAGAAAGAAAGATCGCATGTCTGTCAGTATAAAGACTCACAGGAATCCCATACTGGAGCCCCATTTGTCGTATCACCTCCCAATAGCCCATCAGGCACTCATGTTTGGTTAAATACAGCCCAACCACTTTGCCGGTGGCATCATCAATCGCCCCATGCAATGCATAAGACTCCTCAGTGCCAAACCAAGCAAAAGGAGTCGCATCCATTTGAATCAACAGACCCTCTTGCAATTTGCGTTTGCGGCGACGATGCGGCTTAAAACGACGGCGTTTCTTGGGACTTTGAATCTTCGCCTTGGTTAACAGAGCATGAAGAGCCGAATAGCTAATCGAGATCTGTTCCTGACGCAAAAGCAGTTCCTGAAAGTGCAGGAAGTTAGCATGGCGGTACAGGTCCGACTGCTTGAGAGAAATGATGGTAGCGACAAACTCTTCACTGAATGCATGAGCGGGTTTGCGACCGCTATTCTTGTGAACTAAGATACCAGGACCTTCTTTGATGAATCCCTTCTTTAGTCTGATCACCTGACGCTTACTAAGGTTTAAGCTGGATGCGGCCTGGGCAAGAGTCAGGTCACCGTCAATGAGCTTTCGTAACACGCTATGTCTATTGAGTTGTTCTGGGGACAATAGATAATGCACCTCGTTGTTCATACTGACATTTTATCGCGATAATCTACAAGGTGACATTATCACAAGTTAAACACA
>NZ_AFGF01000200.1 GCF_000219125.1 Acetonema longum DSM 6540 | reverse complement strand
ATAACTTCTTCAGATTTTTTTTTGAGCCAGTCCACCTCATAGGTCAACTGGCCGACTTTTCTCTCCAGGTGGGCAACTCGCTCCTTTTCCGTCGCCAATTCCTTGTCAGCATCTGAAGGGCCTCTTTTGAATACATCAGATGCCCGTTCCAGGAATTCGGTTTTCCACCGGCTGACCATCACGGGGTTTAAACCATGCTGTGCGGCAATTTCATTTACGGTTGCTTCTTCTCGGAGAACCTCCAGAACCACTTTGGTTTTAAATTCGGCTGAATATTGATTTCTCTTGTTCATGCTTCCATTATAACTTATTTTTTATCTTTTTGTGTCTCACCCTTTGGGAGCATTAT
>NZ_AFGF01000199.1 GCF_000219125.1 Acetonema longum DSM 6540 | reverse complement strand
CATATGGGCAGGCATCCCAGCCTGACGATCATCCCATATGGCGGAGGTGGTTACTGGTCGTGTTTTTTCATTTCCCCGTCAGCTGAGGAAAACGAAAAGGTCGCCATGACCTGCAAGTGCTCGCAACACTTGCAGGCTCATGCAGGTAAACTCGCTACCTACACGTGCAGCGATTCCGCTGCCACAGCAACCTTATGAATATACTACTTGATTTTGCAGATTGTTACAACCCTTCCCTCGTGTGTAGGATACCTCGC
>NZ_AFGF01000198.1 GCF_000219125.1 Acetonema longum DSM 6540 | reverse complement strand
CGCTGGTTCCTGTAGCCACTCAGATTTCAGACATCATCCGTTCTCCAATTCGTCCAGGCCTTCGAACTGTATATTATAATACTTGGCATACAGGCCGTTTTGCGTCAGCAATGTCTCATGGCTGCCCCGCTCCTGAATGCCATCCTGGGTAATGACGATGATTTCATCCGCATTGCGGATGGTGCTGAGCCGGTGAGCGACTACAATCGTCGTCCGGTTTTGCGTAAGGCGTTCCAGAGCAGCCTGGATATGGCACTCACTTTCGTTATCCAACGCCGAGGTGGCCTCATCCAAAATCAGGATCGGCGGATTCTTCAGGAATACCCGGGCAATGGCAATCCGCTGCTTTTGGCCGCCGGAGAGACGGGCGCCCCGTTCCCCTACATAACTGTCATAACCGCCGTCAAGGCCCATGATGAAATCGTGAATGCTGGCGTTCTTCGCCGCTTCCATGATTTCCGCGTCAGTAGCGTCCGGTTTGCCGTAGGCAATGTTGTCCCGGATGGTACCGGCGAACAGATAGACATCCTGCTGTACAATGCCGATGGCCCGGCGCAGGGACTTGAGCGTAACATCCCGCACGTCTTGGCCGTCAATCAGGACGGCTCCCCCGCTGACATCATAAAACCGGGGCAAGAGCGAGCAGAGAGTGGTTTTGCCGCCGCCGGAGGGGCCCACCAGCGCCACGGTTTTGCCGGCGGCAATGGTGATATTCACATGATCCAGCACCTGGGTATTTTGGTGATAGCGGAAAGAAACATCCTGAAAAACAATGTTTCCCCGGACTGGAGTCAGCGGCAAGGCATCCGGCTTCTCCAAAATATCCGGCACGGTATGAATCGTGTCGGTAAAACGTTTGAACCCGGCATAGCCTTTCTGAAACTGTTCCGTAAAATTGATCAACACGTCAATCGGATTCATGAAAATGCCGATATACAGCGCATACACAGCCAAGTCGCTGACTGCCAGGGACCCTTCGGCGATAAAGAAGCCGCCGCTGACCAGCACCGTGGTGTATAGTAATCCCTGAAACAAGCCATTGCCGGCATGAAAAGTCCCCATGATCCGGTAGCTGCCTTCCTTTGAATCCAGAAATTGCAGATTGCTGCCGTCAAATCGTTTTCGTTCCAGCTCTTCGTTGGCAAAGGATTTCACAACCCGGATACCCGAGAGACTGTCCTGGACCCGGGCGTTCACGCCGGCGATCTTTTGCCGGTTATCCATGAAAATCGCTTTCATTTTCCGGTTTTGCCAGATGCTGAAAATAATCATGAGCAGGGTAACCAGAAACAGGATCAGAGTCATTTTGACGCTGAGAAATAACAGCAAGGCAAAAGAGCCGATAATCTTTAAGGTGCATATAAACACATTCTCCGGTCCATGATGTGCCAGTTCCGAAATGTCGAACAGATCGGACACCAGCTTGGACATCATCTCGCCCGTGTTGTTACGGTCATAATAGGAAAAGGAAAGCCGCTGATAGTGCTCGAAGAGATCCTGGCGCATATCGCTTTCCATGCGCGCCCCCATGATATGCCCCCAGGTGGTGATATAATACTGACAGGCGTACCGGATCCCGTACAGAATAAGCATTCCAACGGCAACCACGCCCAATACCCGCGTTATTTCCACCGGACTTTGCGTGAACACTCCATGAGTCAGAAAATAAAGCACCTGAGGAAAGGTAATATCAACCACAGAAACCACTGACGCACAAAACAGATCGGTAAAAAACAGTCTCCGGTAGGGTTTATAGTAATGAATAAAATGCGACCAAACCGACATAAAAGCCTCCTGCCAATATTTCTATATTGTTTTTACATAGCGTATTTCTGTCAACGATTTGCCTATATCAATCGGCTGCTTGGCGCCATCATAAGCAAATCCATGTTTCTCATAGAATTTACGAGCTCGAATATTATCCTCCAATGTCCATATGATTATTCTTGAAAAACCGCCGCACGTTTTTCAGGTGTAAAATCCCTTATCAGGTCATCCGGTATACTCCACCTAAGCTCTCTGCCAAGATTGTGCATGCGCACGCTCTATATCGCTGGCATGGTCTTCAGTTTCTCTAATTACTTGACGGTAGCCTCCATTCCATCGCGGACAGGAATTATGCTTGATTCAAAAGTATATCTTAATTTGGGTATGATTCGCTCTTTACTAATTAATGACTTTACCTGCCCTATTGTCACAGCTCCCATTTTTTCATAAAAGCCAACTGCCTGAGGACTTGTTACAAATTCAAAGTAATCGATTCTATTTTCTTTGCATTTATCAATTAAAGAATGCCATAATTGGCCGCCAAAGCCTCTTCCAATGTGCTCGGCTGCAATATAGAAGTATTCTAATTCCCATCCGGCATCTGCCTGATGCAATCCCCAAAAACCTATAATACGATCATTCTCTTCCATAATGAATACCGGATTTTTATTGATAAATTCCTCTGTTAGATTATAATGCGCTTTAAATTTTTCCATATAGCTATCATCATAACCCCAATATGCTTCGGAGCAATAGGCTAATCGGGCTAATACAGGCGCCATTTTGGCTGTAGCCGCTTGTACAGCATACACGTCTAAACTAAAGATACTAATCACTTCCGTTCAATTCGACAGACTTCATATAAATAGAATTACCATACAAATATAAAAGCTCCTGCAAATATCAAAATGTTTGCAGGAGCTTTGGATGATTGATCGCCGCTACTTAATTATGAAGCGTAGATTTCATTTTTTACTGAGTGATCTTTAGTGGCCCGCCAGCATAAAATTGATCCCAAACATACCATCAATACACCCTGCCAAAAGGAAACGGAAAGCGGCGCGTTCAAAAGCAATGAAGCTAATAACGATGATAATACCGGCGTGAAGTATGAGGCGCTGGCAAGCATGGAGACATTGCCATGCAGAATGCCGAAGTTCCAGCAAGCATACCCAAGCCCCACTGCGCCACCCGCCATCAATATATAAATGATTGCACGCATACTTAGGTGCAGCGCGGCGCTGCCGCTCATGAAGAACTTAACCCATAGAACAATCGTAATTAGGATAAAGAATAGTGTAGCTCCGTTTTTCCCTTCCGCAAACTTACTGGTGACAGTGCAGTACCCAGCCCAGAGAAAGGCGCCTATAAACGCTAAAACATAGCTAACAGGATTGCTTTGTATATTGCTTACCATCACAGCCAAATCCAGACCCTTTTCGCCTCCCATTACCCAGCAAACGCCAAAAAGGGAAAGGGTAAGTCCGGGAATAATCAGGAGTGTCGACCTCTGTTTATTAAAAATGATAGAGGACAGGATGGTAAGACAAGGCCACAAATAGTTTACAATATTGACTTCAATGGCCTGAGCCCCATTCTTTGCATACCCAATCGCCAGAGCAAAAGACATTTCATAAGCTACAAATAAAAAACCGCCAATTAATAAATATCTCCAAGGCAAAGTTTTTATTGGGGGCACTCCGAAGATAACAATAAGAAGAGCCGCAGCGAAAGTATAGATCATGGCAATACCTCCCAGCGGACCAAGAAGTTCACTTACGCTATGAATTAAACCAACCATTGTGCTCCAAAACAGAATAGAAATCAGCCCAATAAGCGTGGCATGATTTCTAGCGCCTTGATTCATTTATATAATCCCCTTTTTCATGAAATGATATCTTCCTGTCTAATGTTGTTCATGATACAATAATTTTGAGTATAAAGTAAAACGACAATCTCTTACATTTGGTATGATAAATCGTCACAATCAGGAGCTGCACCCATGGATTTGAATAAGTGCGAGATGTTTGTCCGGGCAATCGACACCGGCAGTTTTTCGAGGGCAGCAGAGCAGTCAGGCTACACGCCTTCCGGCGTGGCGCATATGATGGATGCGCTGGAAGACGAAATTGGCTTTCCGCTTTTAGTGCGCGGACACAGAGGAGTCAGAGCGACAGAAAACGGGCAAAAGCTGCTGCCCATTCTGCGGGAACTGTTACATTGGAATGAACAGTTTAAGCAGACCGCAGCAGAAATCAACGGCCTTGAAACCGGCACCGTCAGGATCGGTTCTTATTCCAGCATTGCAACTCATTGGCTGCCCAAGGTGATCAAAGCGTTCCGCGAGAACTATCCGCATATTGAAATTCACTTGATGGAGGGTATCCGGCAAGAAGTAGACAGGTGGCTTGCAGAAAGGCGAGTAGACCTTGGTTTTTTCAGTTATCAAGAGCCGATGTCTTACGAATGGATCCCTCTGAAAACAGATCCCATGCTTGCGGTTTTGCCGCCTGACCATCCGATGGCGCAGTTATCGGCGTACCCGCTTGTCGCGTGCCGGGATGAAGCATTCATTATGCCTGCGTTGGGAAAAGATGCCGATGTTGTGGAGCTTTTGGAAAAAGCCGGTTTGACGCCGCAGATCCGCTTTTCAACACTGGAAAATTACGCAACTCTTTCTATGATCGAATGCGGACTTGGCATGAGTATCATGAATGAGCTTATTACCAAAGGGCGGCAAAACCATGTGGTCATGCTTCCCCTCGACCCGCCGCACAGTATTACGCTGGGAATCGCTGTTCCGTCTATAAAGACAGCTTCACCGTCGGTACGAAAATTTATTTCTTATGCAACACGAATGTTAAAAGAGTAAAAGTTAGAATGGATCAATGACGAAAAAAACCGGCCGCTTGAATAAAATCAGGCGACCGGTTTTTCAATGGATGCCCTTTCCCTAAACCAAGTTACAGGAAGCATCACATTTACCTGAACAAATCCCGGATTACGCTTCACTTTCCTCAGATTTACTGGGTCATTGGATTAGACATGGTCTGACCGGCACCCTGTGATTGCTGCTGCCGGATGACCTGTTTTCCCTGTTCAATCAGCTGCCCTTCTTTAGGATCAAGCAGGGTAATGAGTTCTTCCAATTGTCCGATATGTTTCCGTTCATCATCGGCAATTTTAAACAGGGCTTGCTTGACGCGCTGGTCCTGAGTGGACATAGCGTGGGCCTCGTAGCCGATTATCGCTTCATATTCTCCCACAACGTCGGCCCGAAGAGCCTGGACCAGTTCATCCGCTGATAATTCTTTGTTGATATTGGCGATAAACGGATTGCTGATTAATGCCATAGGATCACCCCCGTCTTTTTATTCTATAGGATGAGCCAATGCCGGCATGATTATTCCGTATAACCCGGCCTGCCTGACGGATATTGGTCAGGTTGGATCTATCAGGAAGGTTTATTGATTGGAGAATTGCGCTGCATTGGTTTGATTCCCGTTTAACGGCAGAAAGACAGAAAATGTCGTTCCCGCCCCCGGTTCACTGGCAACCCGAATCGTGCCCCGGTGACTTTCAACGATCCATTTGGCGATAGAGAGTCCCAGACCGGCGCCGCCTTTGGCGCGGGATTTATCTACCTGATAAAAGCGTTCGAAGATTTTATCGAGATGTTCTGAACTGATGCCCTCACCAGAATCAGCAACACTAAGCGCTGCGGCGCTTTTTGACTGTTCTAGCTGTACCCGGATTTTTCCGTCTGGCGGTGTATGCCTGATCGCATTATCCAGCAGTATGCCGATCAATTGTCTGATCTTTGCTTCATCGCCATAATACCGTATGCCGGCTTCAACCGATACATTCAGAGTAATCCCCTGTGATGCTGCAAGAGGTTGGAATGCTTCGGCGGCAGCAGTCACCATTTGGTTTAAAGAAAAATCATTGCGTACCAACAGTTGTTGCCGGGAGTCAGCCTGGGCCAAAAACAACAGAGATTTTACCAGTTTGGTCATGCAGGCAGTCTCTTCCTGGATATTTCTCAGCCAGTTATCCTGGCTGGAGACGGTAGCAGTCTGGTTTTCCCGCACAACTTCCAGATTGGTTTGAATGATGGCCAGAGGTGTACGAAGCTCATGGGATGCGTCAGCCAGAAAATCTTTTTGCTGCTGCCAGGCTGTCTGAATGGGAACCATGGCCCGATTGGCCATGAACAGACTTCCGAACAGGGATAACGCCAAACAGACAACGCCGGTAGCGCTCAAGGTTGCGATCAGGATATGCAGGGTATTCTGCTCCCGGGTAATGTCCTCAAAAATAATCAGCATTCCTTGGTTATCCGGTAAAGATGCCTGGAAATAGAAATATTCACTTTCTTCTAAACTGATGAATCCTTTTGTTTTCTACTTTTTTTAAAGCTTCCGGGACAAGAAAACGCAGCTTCTCATATTCAAAGGCTGGGACGGCGGAAACCTTAGTGATGGTTCCCATCTTGTCTGTTTTAACGTAAAAGAGATGGGGCGGGAGTCCTCCCCGCTGAGATCCGTTGATTTTACCGCTGATAATATCCGCTGCAACCCGCGGCGGCATAAATTCCAAACGCTTTGTCATTTCGTGTGTAGCCAGGAAGTAGGAGCCGCCAATCAACAGCAGGAAGAGCAATGCGATAATTCCCAGATTGATCAGGGCCAGCTGCAAGCGTAATTTATGAAACATAGTGAGCCTCCCCAGACTTGAGTTTTTTTCAATTTCATGCCAGTTCCTTCTTTTTTACCGCTTATTATTTCTATTGTACCGGATATTCCTTTGAATTTCATTGAATTCAAAGGAATATCAAAGAATTCTCTCCGATCATTACGATACGCAGAGGAATTCCTATAACCTGAATCTTAAGTTTTTAAACTTAAACCGGGTTCCTCTACGTTCATGGTCACCCAACGGGAACAGATAAAGCCCGCTTTCAAGCTGAAAAGCAAGAAAGCGGGCTTTATTGGCAGCTATGCCGGCATGATTATGCCGTATAGCTCGTCACGCCAGTCTTTACGCGACTGACACTGCGCAAATGAGCTTAGCGCCTCAGACTCCCTGATAGGCTAAAAATGCCTGTGTTCTGGGATGCGCCGGGCGGCTGAAAATATCCTCCGGCAATCCCGCCTCAATAATCTCCCCCCGGTCCATGAATACGACGCGTTGGGCCACTTCCCGGGCAAACGCCATTTCATGGGTGACAATGACCATGGTCATATGTTCCCGGGCCAGCTGCCGCATCGCCCGGAGCACCTCGCCGGTCAGCTCCGGGTCCAGCGCCGAGGTCGGTTCATCAAACAGCATAATCGCCGGCTGCATAGCCAGCGCCCTGGCAATGGCCACCCGCTGCTTCTGGCCGCCGGACAGGCGGGAAGGATAACTGTCCCGCTTATCCCACAGCCCTACCTTGCACAGCAGTTCCTTGGCTGCCGGTATGATCTGCTCTGGCTTCAGACCTTTCACAGTCAGCGGCGCTTCGATCACATTTTCCAGCACGGTCAGGTGCGGAAATAAATTGAACTGCTGAAACACCATGCCCATCTTGCGGCAAATCCGCCGTATATCAGCGTCGGCGGCATAATGGCTCTGGCCAGCGGAACCAGAGGCTGCCAGCGTTTCTCCGGCAATCTCGATGGTCCCCCGGTCAATGCTTTCCAGCCGGTTCAGGCAGCGCAGCAGAGTACTTTTTCCTGAGCCGGAGGGGCCGATCACGGCCACGACCTCGCCCTGCCCCACTTCCAGTGAGACCCCCCGCAGCACGGCAAGTTTGCCAAAATCTTTATACAGGTCCCGTGCGTTGATCATGTTCATTTTATTTCCCCTACTCGTCATATACGGCATAACGCTGTTCCAGCTTTTGAAACAGCCAGGTCAGGGCCAGCGTCATAACCAGATAGAATACCGCCGCCACAATGAACGGCGTTGTGTTGAAATCCCTCTGCACAATGGCCCTGGTGGTCCGCAGCAAATCATTCATCGCCAGCACATAGATCAGCGAAGTATCCTTTACCAGGGTAATGGTCTCGTTACTGACCGGCGGCAGCACTCTTTTCATTACCTGGGGCAAAATGATCCGCCGCATGGTTTGAAGATATGTCATGCCCAGCACCTTAGCCCCTTCATACTGCCCACGTTCAATGGACTGAATGCCGGCGCGGAAGATCTCGGCGAAATAGGCGGCGTAATTCAGGACGAAAGCCAGCACGGCCGCCGGAAAGTCGTCAAGCCTTACGCCGATGTACGGCACAAAGGGCAGCCCAAAATAAACAAACAGCAATTGCAGCATCAGCGGCGTTCCCCGCAGCAGCCAGATATAAACCCCTGCCGCTCCGCTCACTGCCCTTCGTCCGGAAATGCGGATCAGGGCCAGACACAGTCCTAAAGGCAGGGACAGGACCATGGTTACAAAAAACATCTGCAGCGTAACTGCCGTTCCTGCCAGCATCGACGGTAAAATATTACTAATATATTGCATGCATTGTATTCTCCTTACCCATTAAAGAAAGGGTCAATGGCGGAACCCATCGACCCGATTTTACGGCTATTTGACCGTTATTTTATGATATCTGCACCAAACCACTTTTGGGATATTTGGGCTGACGTCCCATCTTGTTTCATGTCCGCCAGAACTTTCTGCAGTTTAGTCAGCAGTTCCTGATCGTCCTTGTGCAGTCCCACGCCATACTCCTCCGTACCGAAATGATCGCCCAGGATTGTATATTCACCGGTTTTCTTGCCGGTGTAATAACGCCCGACGATCTCATCCACCACCACCGCGTCCAGGCGTCCGGCCTTCAGGTCCAGCAGAGCGGCCACATTGTCAGGATATTTTTTCAAGTCTCTGAATGTCCTGGTTGTGTCCATCTCTTTTTCCAGGGCATCCACGCTGCTGCTGCCGTCCTGAACTCCCACAACCTTGCCGGCCAGATCAGCTTTGCCCCGAATCGCAGAATTCGCCGCTACGATAATGATTTGCCGATTTTCCATATACGGAGCTGTGAAGGCGATATTCTGCCGGCGCTTTTCAGTGATGGTAAGGCCATTCCACAGAACGTCCACCCGTTTGCTGTTTAATTCGGCTTCCTTGCTGCTCCAGTCGATTGGCTTGAACTCTGCTTCCCGGCCCAGCCGCCGGGCCGCTTCCCTGGCCATATCCACGTCAAAGCCGGTGATATTATTTTTATCATCCCGGAACCCCATCGGCGGAAAATTATCATCCAGCCCCACTACCATCTTTTTCGGTTCTGCGCCGCCGCAGCCGGCGAGCAGCACACATACCAGCAGCAGTGCAGCTGCCAAAAGCTTCTTCATTGTCATTCCTCCATGTCTCTGTGGTCTGCATTTATTTTACTTTACTTAGTTAAAAAAATAAAGTGATAAAAAGCTGATTTATTAAAGTTATTCGGCTTATTGCCAGGCATCTCTTTTATTTTCATGTTTATACGCCATTTTCGAGCTTAATAAAATCCAATGAAAACAATCGGCCGTTAAAAATTTTTTCTCAACGGGCATTCCAGCGCTGCCCCTTTGTTTATTCTTGTTCTGAAAATATCACCGTGATATAATCAGTCATATACCTGTTCTTTGAAACAGGATGCAGTTCGGAGAAACTTTGGGGGGGGATTGAACATGGGGAAAAAGGATTTAGCCTGGGAAAGTATTGGTTTCTCCTATCGGGAAACTGATAAACGCTATGTCTCAAATTATAAAAACGGTGAGTGGGACAAGGGTACGATTACGTCAGATGCCACTGTCGTTTTAAATGAGTGCGCCGGTGTTTTTCAATATTGCCAGTCGATATTTGAAGGTTTAAAGGCTTATACGACGAAAAGCGGCAGTATTGTAACCTTCCGTCCTGATTTAAATGCAGAACGGATGATGGATTCCGCCAGAGGATTGGAAATGCCGCCATTTCCGAAAGAACGATTTCTGGATGCGATTGATCAGGTAGTAAAAGCAAATGCGGACTGGGTTCCGCCCTACGGAAGCGGCGCATCACTCTATATAAGGCCATACATGTTTGCCTCTTCCCCGGTCATCGGTGTGAAGCCGGCGGAGGAATATCAGTTCCGCGTGATATGTACACCGGTTGGACCTTATTTTAAAGGCGGCGTAAGACCATTGTCAATTTGTGTAAGCGATTTTGACCGGGCTGCGCCACACGGAACCGGACATTTAAAGGCCGGATTAAATTATGCAATGAGCTTACATGCATACATGGAAGCTCATCAGAATGGATTTGACGAGAATCTGTTCCTGGATCCTGCTACGAGAACGTTCGTAGAAGAAACCGGCGGAGCTAATTTCTTTTTTGTAACAAAAGAGCATGAAATTGTGATTCCAAAATCAGATTCCATTTTACCGTCCATCACCAGGCGTTCCATGATGATTGTGGCTGAGAAATATCTTGGACTGAAAGTGACTGAAAGACCGGTCAGATTGTCTGAAATCAATTCTTTCGTGGAGTGTGGCTTGTGTGGAACAGCAGCGGTCATATCACCGGTAGGCAAAGTGACAGATCACGGCAGGGAAATCCGTTTTTCTGATTGCCAGGAAGCAATGGGACCTGTTACCAAGAAGCTTTACGATACGCTGACCGGAATCCAGCTGGGAACTGTCGAAGCACCGGAAGGATGGATCCGGAAAATTTGTTAAGGAACTGAATTAAAAAGCCCGCTTTCAAGCCAAAAGGCAGGAAAGCGGGCTTTATTGACAGAAAAAGCGGGCCGAATGTTTCAGCCCGCTTTTTCTCAAGACGAAATAAAGCTTCACAAAGCAGGCTTTATTCTGTCAGCTAATCTTCTTGATATATTGCTTGCCGGCAATGCCAGGCTTGGTCATTTCGGCCGGCGATAAAATAACGTTTAGTTGGTCCGCCGTCATCAGACCCTGCCGAAGGATAATATCTTTTACCGGCTCTTTGGTACGCAGCGCTTCTTTGGCAATAGCCGACGCCGCTTCATAGCCAATATGCGGCAGCAGCGCAGTGATCACCCCCACGCTGGAATCGAGCAGCTCGCGGCAGCGCGCTTCATTGGCCTCAATGCCGGCGATGCACCGCTGCTGCAGGGTACGGACCGCATTGGTCAGGAAGGTTAAAGAATTAAACAGGTTATAGGCGATAACCGGCTCCATCACATTAAGTTCAAACTGCCCGGCCTCCACGGCCAGACCAATAGCCTGGTCGTTGCCGATCACCTGAAACGCCACCTGGTTGAGCACTTCCGGGATAACCGGGTTGATTTTGCCCGGCATGATGGAGGAACCCGGCTGCATGGCCGGCAGAATCAGTTCGCTGAGGCCGCATTTGGGACCTGATGCCATCATGCGCAAATCATTGGCAATTTTCGAAAGAGACAAGGCGCAGACTTTCAGGGCGCCGGATAGTTCCGCCAGTTCATCGGTATTTTGGGTTGCATCGACCAAATTGGAGGCGGATACCATGGTATTGCCGGTAAGAATCGATAATTGCCGGACAACTTCTTTGATGTATTCCGGTTCGGCGTTCAGGCCGGTACCAACGGCCGTGGCTCCCATGTTAACGGTAAACAGGTTGTCCATAGCGCGGCTAATCCGTTTGATTGACCGCTTCACTGTATCCGCATACGCCGCGAATTCCTGTCCGAGGGTGATAGGCACAGCATCCTGAAGATGGGTCCGGCCCATCTTCAGAACGTGCTGAAATTGCTCCGACTTTTGCCGCAAACCGTGGTGCAGCGTTTCCAGTTCACTGATCAGAAGCTTGGTTTTCTGAATGGAAGCAATCCGGATCGCGGTAGGCATCACATCATTGGTGGATTGGGCCATATTGACCTGATTATTAGGCGACACAACCTCATAGTCGCCTTTTGCTTTTCCCAGCAATTCCAAGGCCCGATTAGCAATCACTTCATTGGCGTTCATATTCATGGAAGTGCCTGCCCCGCCTTGTATGGCATCAACAATAAACTGATCGTGGAGCTTGCCGGCAATGATTTCATCAGCCGCCTGAACGATAGCTTCCCCCACCGCTTCCGGCATGCGTCCGGTTTTCATGTTAGCCTTAGCCGCAGCTTTTTTAATCGTCGCCAAAGCAGTGATAAATTCCGGACATAACCGGTGTCCGGTAATCGCAAAGTTTTGGGATGCCCGCCAGGTTTGCACTCCATAATAAACCTCATCCGGCAACTCAACCTGCCCTAAAAAATCGTGTTCGAATCGCATAATCCATCCCTCCGTCACTGATCATTCTAACTAAGTTCATTATATCACGCACTTTGTATTTTGTATACAACATCTTGCAAAATACGACACTGCTAATCCGCAACTAAGTTGAAACACTGCTTTCCAGTGACGATTTATCTGCCGTTACGGTAAACTGAACCAAAAGCAAATGGAAAGTCTGACAATACACTCGATGCCGGATTCCTATACACGATGCCAGAAAAAACGAGGGCGCCATCCAGAGATGGCGCCGGGACGCAGTATGGCGGCTGTATGTCAATACTCACTATAGTGGGAATAGAGATAAACCCCACAGGCAAAAAACACGCTGCCCAGAACGGACAAAATCAAAACAGCTTCCCAAACCTCGCCATTCCAGGCGGATGCCCGCAGCAAGGTATTGATCGCGCCAATGGGAAACCATCCCGCTAAAAAGCTCAGCCAGGGGGGCAGATTCTGGACGGGAAAAAACGAGCCGCCAAAAAAGGTCATGGGGGTAATGAAGAAGCTGTTCACCAGTGAAATATCGTCCACTTGCCTGACCAGCATGCCCACAACCATGCCGAGGGAGCTGAAGCAGAACCCGCCCAGCAGAATGCCAGCGAACCATGTGCTGCTTTGAATACCGGTACCAAACGAAATAAAGCCGACCACCAGAATCAGGCTGCTAAATATAACCACCCGGCTCATACCGGCCAAAACTACGCCCCAGACAGCGGAGACATGGGATACGGGACTGAGAATCAGGCTGTGAAAATGGCGAAAATAAAGACGTCCGGCGCTGATGGAGGTGGCTGCCTGCTGAAAGCCGTTAGTCATGACAGTCATACCGATAATACCGCTGGCAAGAAAAGGAATATACCCTCCTTCGATGCTGACCCGGCCGCCCAGTCCCAGACCAAATGCGAAGAAATAGATAAAGGGTGAAATAATGGAAGGGAAAATATATCCCATGCGGCCGATTTTTTTCCATAACAGCAGCATTTCCCGACGATATACGGCGTACCACCCCATCAGTCGATTCCTCCTTTCGCCAATTGAATAAACAGGGTTTCCAGCGCTTCTTCATTGCTGACATCGCCGCCATAGCGGCGCTGAATTTCATCAGGGGTTGCCACCAGCGCCAGCCGTCCCGCCTTCAGGAGTGCAATATGGGCGCAAAGCCTGGCGGCTTCCTCCATATAATGAGTGGTCAGAAGTATGGTTTTCCCAGACACCGTCAATGCCTGAATGATCTGCCAGATCTCCTGTCTGACATCAGGATCAAGTCCCACAGTAGGCTCATCCATCAGCAGCAGCTCCGGTTCCGGCAACAGTGCTCTCGCGATCAGGACACGGCGCATCATACCGCCGGAAAGCCGTCCTACCCGCTTCTGGCGCATTCCTTCCAGCGAAAACCGGGCAATGGTTTCCTCCACCTTCTCTTCTACCTTTTCCAGGCCGAACAAGCGTCCATAAACAGTCAGCGCTTCAGGTACGGTCAGTTCCCGCTCCAGATTGGAATCCTGAGGCACAATGCCGACAAGCCGCCGCAGTTCCGGAGTCTGCAGCGAGGCGTCAATACCGAAAATGGTTACTGTTCCGGCCGTCGGACGCACCAGTCCGGCGATGATTTTCATCAATGTGCTTTTTCCCGCGCCGTTTGGCCCCAACAGGCCATAGATCTGTCCGGCTTCCACCTGTAAGCAAATGTTATCCAGCAGGGTATTTTCCCGGTGGCGTTTTGTCACTCCCGCCAGATTTAGAGCGGGAGCGCTGTTATTCATCGGTTTCTGTTGCAATGTCCTTCTCCCTCAATTTACGTTTTATCGGTTATGGTTTTTTCCGGCTGGCTGTCTATAATGTCTCTGACATGTTGGACATAAATATCCTGAATGGCCGGATTTTCTCCCAGACCATTCAGTTTTAACTCTACGGCAAAACCGGCGGCTGTCAGCATAGATTTCGCCGTTTCTTTTTCCTCTCCGTCCATATCCTTGCGGACATGATTGCCGGCCACCAGCATGAACGGCTGCAACTTCACTTCACGGACAGACCTGTCGCGCAGTTGCCCAATGATCCGCTGCAGCGAGGGATACCCTTCCACCGCATAGAGAAATACGTTGTGCTTGCCGGCATCCTGCAATTTCAGTTCCATGGCGGCGTAAGCGGCGTTGGCGGGATGAAGGCCGCCATGTCCCATGAAAACTACCGCCTCATCGGGGCCGGGCATTACGTCGAGGGCCTCAATCGCCGCCAGATAGTCGTCCGGATGATTTCCCTGCCCCATATAATAAAGCAGCGGCCTTCCCAGCTCCAGCCGGCTGAATTTCTCAGCATGAACATAATCACTGACAATGCGGCTGATTTTTTCATATTCATCACCGGCAACGATATGCAGCGGCTGAACGTAAACCTCGCTGAATCCCTCTGCCAGCAGACGTTCCAGCGCCTGCTGCTCATTGTCCACAAGGACGCCGTCCCGCTCCGCCAAACGCCTGATGATCATCCGGGAAGTAAAGGCGCGGCGCACCTCATAACCGGGAAACGCGGCGCGCATTCTCTCCTCCACACTTTCAATGCAGGCTTGGCGGGCATCAGCATAAGTTGTGCCGAAGCTAACGACCAGGATGGCCTTTTTGTCAGAAGGGCCGGGTGTCTGCGTCATGATTCCATCCTCCCATGTATTGTTTCAACAAGACTATCCCGCTGAAGCAGATAGCGCTAATTGCCTCTTGATTTAATAAGAATAATTAATTCTTTTTGCATAGGTTATACTCCTTGCATTATAAACAAAGTAGTTTTATTTACGCAAGTTTTGTACTAAAGCACCGGGAAACTGAACCAAATAAAAAAGACTTGCGGCACCGCAATCGGTCCGCAAGTCTTTGATT
>NZ_AFGF01000197.1 GCF_000219125.1 Acetonema longum DSM 6540 | reverse complement strand
GCCTGCAACGGCTCTTATTTTCTAAAAGGTAAATCTATTTAAAATATACAAATTCCTTTCCTTGATGGTCTTATTTCATGCTCGTGATTATATACTCCAGAAGGCTGTCCGGTTTCCCATTTGAGGAAAGTCTTATCTCTGCATTGGCTTTCCCCTTCCACCTGCAGCCCGCACCCTCGATCTCAACAAATACGCAATCAGCATCCTCCATTTGGTAAATCGCCGCAATTTCTATTCCCCGAACTCCGGCATGCTCCGCCAGGAAGGGGTAAAGCTCCGCTGGCCTTACCCGGTCTATGGCTCGTTTTCGTTTCATCGCGCCGCCTCCTACCTCAGTCCATCGATAAGAAATGAAGCGCTTTGCGACCGGACACCCTCCTGAAAACCCAGGCGATAAAGATATTCTTGCTCAAAATCCTGCACTCGGTGAATGGCCCGCAAAAGCCGTTCAAGGGCTTTAGGCCCTTGCTGCGCTACCTCGTTATATGCGTTATTATACTCTTCCTTTGCGGCCTGGTATGCGTCTACATCTTGGAGCGGCGCAAATGTTTCACGGTACGCAATACGAGATAAAAACATCTCGGAGAAATTTTCTCCAAACGTGGTTATGTTGGCATTCTTTTTCATAGTTTAACACCCCCTGATATATTCCGGAATATGTCCGGTTAATCCCCATTATACGGGGATTTTGGGTGGTTTCAAGCAATCTTACTCATTTTATAATTATGCCATAAAACACACCGTTTTCTTACGAAAACGTAAGTAAAATCGGTGTGTTTTATGTTATTTCTGCCTTCTCGAAGAAAGCAACGTTATGAGACCGGATATCTTATAAAAAGTGCTAAATATATTAGCGTCTTCTTCAAGTGTCGGCTGATTCTCAATAATTGTTTTCCTCGCAATTTCTACGGCCTCGGTCATTTCTATGAATTCATCGAAATTAATCTTTTTATTGGTTAGGCTGCCTTTCCGCCTGCGATAATAATAAACAGCATCCGGTTCTGTTATTAGCAGTGTAGCTCTGCTTAAAATTTTCGACATAACCGCCCCATCCTCAAATAATGATATATTGTCAGGGAATGTTATGCCGCTAAAAAGGCGAAACCTATATAATTTATCATACACAGCAGGGCATAATACGCCGCCTTCAGCATAACGCGCCATTATATTGTGTTTATCAATTAATTCTCTTTCCGGTGGTGTTGTGAAAAATTGCGGCAAAGGATAATCAGAACCATTTTCTGTAATTACCCGAATGTGAGAAATGGAAACATCAGCATCGTTTTCTGATAATGCTTTTATGAGCAAGGAGTAGAAATCAGGGGAAATCTTATCGTCAGGGTCTACAAATCCAATGTATTCACCCTTAACCGTTGCAAGGCCAGCATTGCGAGCGGAGGAAACCCCGCCGTTTACCTTGTGAATGACACGAAAGCGGGAATCATGTTCTGCGAACCAATCACAAACCTGGCTACTCGTGTCTGTGCTGCCGTCATCAATAAGAATAGCCTCAAAATCTTTAAACGTTTGATACTGGATGCTTCGCAGGCACTCTGCGATATATAGCCCAACGTTATACACAGGAACAATTATGCTAATCTTCGGCATAGAGTTTTCCTTTTTCAAACGGTATCCCGTCAATTCCAAACACCAGGGGCATAATCCTTGTAAAAAAATCCTTCTGTTTATTCCATACCGTTCTAACGGTCATAAAATGATTTTCCGCAATCATGCGCCTGGTCATTTGACGGCACATGAAAAGTTCTTTAAATATGTCTATCTCTTCCTGAGGAAACTTGAGACGCTCGGCAGCTCTCACAGCTTCGTCAATGATCAACCTGGCAGTTTCGTCATGCTCGTACCGTTTAGCTAGTGATACGAGCATTTGAAACCGGGCAGCATATCCTTCACCGCCATTATCAATGATTGATAATAAAAGTTCTTGCGCTTGCTTGTGTCTATTACTTTCCATTCCGTCGCCCCCAATTCATAAGTGCATAGTCCGCCTGCTCCGCTGTGCTGGTACCACCGTTCCCGAATTGCTCCAGGTCAGGGTCATATGAGTAATTCGACTGAGCATCAAACCCATAAATAAGGTCATGCAAAGAACGCCTAAAAGTTCTAAGCCAGCGCAATGCCTCGTAATGTGTCTGCTCTACTGTCCGGGGATTTATTGGGCCGATTATTTCAGCTATTTGAGCAAATGAAAAATTCCCCCAATAGGTGAGAATAAGAATTTCTTGCCTCCGTTCGCTAAGGGGCCTCATGGCCTCCAAGATGGCTGCCCTTACAAACAGGATATATCCGTTTTCGTCAATCCGTTGAAATGGCTCTTGTGATTGCTTATCAGCAATAAAATCTATACGGTTATCGCTGCCATCGTCACGAGTTATAGGCTCATCAAGGCTAATGGAAAACCGAGAAGCATCTCGTTTGCTCGTTTCTATCCCCGCGACTTCCGCAAAGCTCTTTTTGAGTGTCCACGACAAATAAGTAAGATAGCCGTATTCACCTTCTGGCCGGAAATAACGCACTGCTTCCAACATCGCGAAATATCCGGCCTGTTCCAAATCCTCTATATCAGCGGAACGTCCGTCTAAATACATAGCGTATGGTATCGCCCTTGCAGAAATAAACCGCTTGACTTGTCGCCACAGCTTTGCCTCATATTCCCGCTGTCCTGCCTGTATACGCTGGGCTAATTCTTCATTTGTCATGGCCGCGCCTCAATCATCATCCCTTTCGATTTCGGGCAAAATTATGAGCACTCCGTCATAATCAGGGTACTGCTTATGGAAATGTTCAATAGATTTTTCCGGTTCGCCCGGGCCCGGCTCATAGATGATTATATTGTCGGGGTCGTTCACATGCTGTAGAGCTTTTTCCAAAGCCAACATTTTTTGTTCAATCCGTTTCAATTACACCCCGCCTTTCTGCCAGAACATGAAAAATCATGAAAAAGTCTGCAAATTCTATTTTTCAATCTTGCTTACCGCATCTTCCAATATCTGCATTCGTTCCAGAATATCCCGCATTTCCGTATACTTCGCTCCATAGTCAAGGATAGCTTTGGCAGCAGTCAGCCGGTCTTGTGGCCGGGCCTCGGCATCATCCATCACGCCTGCAATAACGTCAACAGCTCCGCTCATCCTATCGCGTAAGTTATTGGCGGCTCCCCTTACAACATCGTCACTGACGGCTTGATACCGGGCCTTAAATGCGGGATTGCTCAGATAATCGTATATTGTCCGCTCGGTCACTCTGGCCGCCTGTGCTGCCTCCCGGATAGTTCGATGAGTAATAAGAGCTTGTAAAATGGTGTCTTCCCTGCGGTTTCTGCTCATAACGGCCAGCCTCCCCTGATCAGTGCCTTAGCTACTTCCTGTCATCCTGCAAGATCAAAGTCAGGACCTCCACGCATGAGGTGAAGGCCATATATTCCGGCGTCTTCACCAGTGCTTCCGTCACATGGTCAACACGGGTGCACGGTGTCTTTAAGAGCCGAATTCTTTATAAAGGCATCAAGCTCTGCCGCCTCCATAAAGGCGGATTGCAAGGCGTTATATACTGCGGTGTTCTGCTTATTCACTGTGCCGCCCCCTGTTGATCATACGATCTCTTGCAAGCTCTGCCTGTCCACCTTTTCTGAGAGTATTTGACCCTGCGCCGGTTCTGCGAACTTCAAAATCAGCATTGGGACCGTAAATGTCACGAATGCAAGCGGCTACTAAGTTTTCATCCTGGCTTTCTCCTGCAAACTCTCTGCGATAGGCTTCTGAAATGCTATTCCCCATCATCTTGCCAACTGTATCATGCGAGTTTCTACCTTGGCCATCATGTCTACTAATCATGTCCGCACGCGCTTCCTTTGCACTTTTAGGCTTGCTCTCCGTGCCTCCACTCCTACGAGATATCATGCGGGCTCTGGCTTCATCTGCACCAAGACTATCAGTTCTAGTTGTGGCGTTATGCCGCTCAACCATACGAGAGCGGGTGGCATCAGCGTTTGACCTGCAATTCTCCTTGACTCTTTTCATCGTTAAAATCCTCCTGTCATTTCTGCAAAATACCTACTTGTTGCGGAAAGTAAGTTCCTATATTTAAACTCTGTGCGCGACCTTATACCATCGGGTATAAAACGTTCGTTAATGATTTTTACCGCCGCCTGAACCTGTGAGCACAGGGCTTCAGCCGCCTGTTTCGCCGGCGCCCGCTTCTCTTCGGCTATACTGTAAAGCCTGTGAAATTCCCGCTCTTCGTCTGGAAGAGGGCGGGGCGAATCCATCATTCTGGTTATGGCCTCCTGTTCTTCCCGGATTTCCTCTAGTCGTTTTTCAAGGGGTTTTGTATTGGGTTCCGGAATCTTTCCCCTATAACCAATACGGATGAAATCTGAAGCTTTTTCCTGCTCATCTTTAATCTGCTTCATAAGTTCGGATTTTTCAACGGAAAGGGCGCGAACCTTTTGATCATACTTTGACTTCTCCATCAAAATGCGATCAATTACTTTCCGGACATGGCTCCCCAAATCATTGTGCGCATTCAAAAAATCTGCTTCCAGTGACTCCACCAAAGCCAATGACTCCGCAAGGTTTATCAAAACCTGTGCGTTGCTACTTGTGTTTCCTTGTTTCATTTCAAATCCTCCTATCTGTTGATTGCATAGCTGCAACTTAAAAACCGTTGAGACAAAAACCTATGCTGTGAGTAAAATATCGAGAAAACCTCACCCCGTTACATGAGGCAAGGAGGAGCATCATGTAACGGGTGCTTAGATTTTTGGGATACCTCTCAACGGCTTTAAGTAGCAGCTATGAAAATGTATCTGTTGGAAAGTCTGGTTAATGGTTCACCCCTGCCCCCCTTCCTATATTCTCTTAATTCTATAAGCTATGATAAGGTAGGGTAAGATTAGGTTAGGTTATGTCGGACAGTGGGCGGACAGTGGCGGGACAGTGGGCGGATAAATCATGCCTCTATTGCCCGATTTTCTCGATATTTCCGCATGTACTCGGCGTTTTCGCTCCTTTTGCGCTTTTCTGCAATCCACACATATTGCCAATCAGCCCAATCATGAATAATATAACTGTCCTGCTCATCGCCGTATTCCAAGAATCCTGTTTGGATTAATGCAGATACTACCTCATCGGCAGTATACTTCGGGTTTTGTAACTCAGGTTTATAAAAATCTTTTGGTTCTACGCATTTGATCTCGCCGTTCAAATCTGCTGCAAAGACAGCGAATAACCAGAGGAAAACAAGAATTCCAATTGCTTCGGCACGACCACAACCAAGTAACTTAGCAAGTCGCCTCAATTTAACACTGTAGAGTAAATCCTCGTGTACCTGTATCCACGGCATATACACCATCTCCCATATCTGCTTATTGCGCCTGCCTTAAGAATTCATCAATTGCCCAGCCAGGTACAAGCCACCGCCGCTGCCCTGCTTTAATCGCTTTGATCCTCCCCTCCTTAATCAGGCCCATAACAGTATTACGGGAAAGACCTGTTACTTCCTAAACTTCCTTGATCTGATAGACTTTTTTCTCCATGTTCTATTCCTCCCATACCGATTTTTAAATATAAAAAAAGCACTCTGTTTGAGTGCAATAGAAAGGCCGGCCTTACTAGACCAGCCTATTTATTCGTGCCAAATCCTTTGCGACCACCTTGAATAGCTCATCTCTTTTAGCAGGTTCCATGGTTACAATTTGATGGAATGCTTCCTTTGCTTCTGGTGCCATATTGCCCAAGGCATTTATCCAAGGTTCAATCTTTTCCCTTTCTATTCTCGCTAAAAGCCTAGTCTCAGGAGTTTCAATTGAACCATTATAAAAATCACTAACTAAACTTAACCACGCCTCAGATTTTAGCCCTAAATTTTGATAATCATCAGTATTAACCGCCATTAAAGCATCATCTTTAATTTTTGCTATCTCTTCAATACCAAGTTTCCAAGTACTGTTTATCCTCCCATGGAGCATATTGTATGACGCATAAAAATGTGAAGGTGTTTCCTCCGGCCATTCTGAACCTGCACCATTGCCGCGACCACGCCCCCTTACATCAGCACGTGGGCACAATCCGTTATTTGCATAATTTCGCAATGTTCTGGATGATATTTTCTTTAACCCGGATTTTTCCAAACGGTGTATAACCTCATCTGTTGTCACTTCATCTCGCCTCTCTACCCAACAGCGCGGCTTCTTGTTATCTGATCGCCACAGGTTCCCAGTCCTGACAGTATCCGCAAATAACTGCTCAGCCGTTTCCAAACATATCCCCCCCAAAAAATGGGCATACGTATCCAATTTTACAGATGGAATTTAATTCTTTTATTTTTCCTTCTACATCTTTTATTTTAACTTGCCATACTTTTCCTGTCAAGGATGATTTAAGATATTTTTCAATGCTCACCCTCGCCAACTGTCCCAAAAACTGTCTCAAAAGTAAAAATACTATGCCTTGGTATGCAGAAAGCATAGTATTTACAGTCTTTCTTTTAAATATGAAGGACAAAGGATATATGTGTCTCTTTTTTACTAGCGGAAATTTGCTTCGCTGATCCATTCCATTACTTTTGATTTAAACTCAATCTTCCCGTTTCCGGCCTGAGTCTGGGGTTTTTCCTGGCCGTTAGCCGGCAATTTCGCCGCTGTGGCGTTACTGATATCAATGAAACACAAGGGGGGAAACAGCACACACCACCAGTTGCTGCCTTTTGCCTCTCCCAGCAGTATTTTTACAGCTTCGTAGTCTCCGGCCGGCAGGACCAAATCACCATAGGCTTTTATAGGAAACTGCCAATGACCGTCAATCACCGTGGCGCGATAAGGGGCACCGTAAGCTGCCAGTACGGCATCGGCAGCAGCCTGAAGCTTTTCTCGCTGATCCATCACTACTTTTTTTGCGGCATGAGCATCCGTTACGTCCTGTAATAAAGGAGTTAAATGGGAAATAACTGCATCCCGGACTTTATGTTTTACGGTCTGATCGTAAGCGCTGTCGCTGTTGGCGAGAACGTGAAAACGAACCACCTCCTGGTTGCCAAGGACTTTTGGTCCGGAAATCGCTCGGTCGGCTGATAAAACAGCCAGACCCAATATCAGCCCTATTATACAAAGACTCAAACCATATTTAATATTCATTTCGTAAATTTCTCCTATCCCGAGCCTGAGGTTTACATATACTTGCGCATATGTCCCAGCGCAGCTTTTTCCAGACGAGATACCTGCGCTTGGGATATGCCTATTTCATCCGCTACTTCCATCTGAGTTTTTCCTTCAAAAAATCGCAAGGTCAAAATATGTTTCTCCCGTTCACTCAGCTTTCGTAATGCCTCCTTAATGGCGACACTCTCCAGCCAGGTAAAGTCCAGATTTTTATCATCCCCGATCTGGTCCATGACAAAAATGGGATCTCCCCCGTCATGATAAATAGGCTCAAATAGCGAAATCGGCTCCTGGATGGCATCCAGGGCAAAAATGACTTCTTCCCGGGGGATCTTTAACTCTTCAGCAATTTCAGTCACCGATGGTTCCCGGGAAAATTTGCTGACCAGCGCATCCCGGACCTGCAACGCTTTATAGGCGATATCCCGCATGGAACGACTTACCCGGATGGGATTGTTATCCCGTAAATATCTTCTGATCTCGCCGATAATCATCGGCACAGCATAGGTAGAAAACTTCACATTCTGAGACAAATCAAAATTGTCGATGGCCTTGATCAAACCGATGCAGCCCACCTGAAACAAATCATCCACATATTCGCCCCGGTTATTAAAGCGCTGGATTACGCTCAGTACCAGCCGTAAATTACCATAAATAAGCCTTTCCCGGGAGTCCAGTTGGCCGCTTTGCATCAGTTCGAACAATTCTCGCATTTTTACTGCTGATAGCACAGGGAGCTTAGCTGTATTGACGCCGCAAATTTCTACCTTGTTGATAATCAAAGTCATCACTCCCATAAATATCCAGTATTGTTTATTGTTGAAAATTCACTCTATCTGAATTATTGCCACTGTCGTCAGTTTTTATACCGAATGAAAAAGGGCGGAACATTGTTCCACCCTTTTTTTATTATTTAGTCCATACGGCTGATTTCCTTGCGCAGCCGTCGGATGATTCTTTTTTCCAGGCGTGATATATAAGACTGGGATATTCCCAGCATATCGGCCACCTCTTTTTGGGTTCTCTCGACCCCGTCATCTTCCAAACCGAATCGAAGCTGCATAATTTTTCTTTCTCTGCCGCTCAATCGGCTCATAGCCTTATTGAGCAGCATTTTATCCACTTCTTCTTCCACGCTTTTATAGATAATGTCATTTTCTGTCCCCAGAACATCTGAAAGCAGTAATTCATTGCCATCCCAATCAATGTTTAACGGTTCGTCAAATGAGACTTCCGTCCTGGTCTTACTATTGCGGCGCAGATACATCAGAATTTCATTTTCAATGCAACGGGAAGCGTAAGTAGCTAATTTGATTCTTTTTAGAGGATCGAATGTATTCACCGCTTTAATCAAACCAATTGTTCCAATACTCACCAAATCTTCTATTCCCACGCCAGTGTTTTCAAATTTACGGGCAATATACACCACCAGACGTAAATTTCTCTCTATAAAGATGCTTTTTACCGCCTTATCTCCTTGCTGCAGACAAGTCAGTAAAAAGATCTCTTCATCATTGCTCAGAGGAGGCGGCAGTATTTCTGTGCTGCCCACATAATATAATTCGTCCGGGTCATACAAACCAAAATATTGCAGCAGATGAATGATTTTCAGCCTGAGTTTCAATCGCAAGATGATCCATTTCGTTTTGATTCCATGCGTATGCAAACTTATACCTCCTTTGCTAAAAGGTCCGTATTATGTAAGACTGCAGGATGCAGTATAGCGACATATTCCAGGTTACGGTCAAGGTGGCCAGGATATATGCCAATCACCACTTCTGTCACAGAAAGCAACCCATCTTTTGTCAGAAGCTCAATTTTGTCCGGACGAAAGCCAATGAAGCAACTATTTCCTCCCACATGGCGGCAAGGTATTACTTCCACTCTTGACAGCCATTTCGCATCAGGACATCGATCCAACTGTTCCACCCAGCTGCCCGGTGCCATATTCTGCAAGAAATGCAGGCATTCCTGCCCCAGCAGGGACTCTATTGCCTGAAAATCAGCTAAAACAACCGGCTTATGCCCTGCGATCGAATGCAATCCATTCCCTGTATCCAGCAGCGCCCTTACGGTTGCCCGCTGATTGTCATAAATAATTTTCAGGTTGTAATATAGATCTTGTTTTTGGACTCGCTCCACTATCCTACGGGCAAATGTCTGCAATATGATGCAGCCGCATATCCCTCCCCCCAATAGTTGCTGATAATTTACACTTTGGACAGATCCGCTCGTATATCCCCAAAATTCCCTGCCAGGTCCGGATAAAGTAAGATAAGAATAGGCCAATACCGTTCCTCCCAGAAAAAATGAAATGCTATGATAGACAACTGCAGTTAAAATGAACTTCTTCCATGGCATCTTGCCAAAGGCAATTGTCAAAACAACCAGCGGCAATATGATTCTCCAGGGGAAACAATATAGGACTGCCAGTGCTTCGATAAATAATCCTAAAGCATAAAGACTGCCTATGGCAGCCGCCAATGCTATTTTAAAAAGAGAATAGCGCAATCCTAAAACATGAGCGGTAAAATGCAAAACCACTCCATTGAGCACCATATTCAAGGCCAATATCACATCAATATATATAATCATAAACTCTACCTGCCAAGTATTTAGTCGTTATAACACCCTATGCTGATTCTTCGAATTTATGACAGCCCAAACAAAAAATGGATTAATTCAATTATAAATTGCGTTAAGTTGAAAGAATGTTATTCTATGGGTTTTGGCTGAAAACAAAATAGGATATTATTAAAGCTAAAAGCTCATTTTTTTCCCAAAATAAAAAAGACTGACCGATGGCCAGTCTTTTTTATTTCTTGACTTTAGGGCTTTAAAAACGGGGGAATATTCAAGCCCTCTATTTTGGGCAATGAAAGGGAAACGGTTGGGGAATGAGCAGGGCCCTTTGTTTCAAAGCCCGTAGCAATGACCGTAATCCGGACTTCTTCGCCAACATTTTCATCAACCACAGCGCCAAAAATAATATTGGCTTCAGGGTCCGCCGCTTTTTGGATCATTTCCGCCGCTTCATTGACTTCAAATAAACCCAGACCGGGGCCGCCGGTAATGCTGAGCAATACTCCTCTGGCGCCATGAATGGAAGTTTCCAGGAGAGGACTGTTAATGGCAGCCTCGGCGGCTAAAGCCGCCCGATTCTCTCCTGACGCGACCCCGATCCCCATCAAGGCTGTACCGGTATTCATCATGATAGTTTTAACATCGGCAAAATCCAGGTTAATCAAACCGGGAACGGCGATGAGATCCGAAATGCCCTGCACCCCTTGCCGCAATACATCGTCAGCGACCCGGAATGCTTCAAGAATTGATGTCCGTTTATCGACCACCTGCATCAGGCGGTCATTGGGGATGGTAATGAGGGTATCTACTTTTGGTTTTAGTGTGCCAATACCGCGGTCAGCCTGACTTTGCCTGCGCCGCCCTTCAAAAGAAAAGGGCTTGGTAACCACACCCACCGTTAATGCTCCAACCTCTTTGGCACATTCCGCCACGATAGGAGCAGCTCCGGTACCTGTACCGCCGCCCATTCCTGCCGTAATAAAAACCATATCAGCCCCTTTCAGGGCTTTTAAAAGGGCCTCCCGGCTTTCCTGCGCCGCTTTTTCTCCCACATCAGGGTTGGCACCGGCGCCCAGTCCCTTCGTCAGCTTTTCTCCGATTTGTATACGATAGGGAGCATTGGATGTGATCAGCGCCTGAGCATCGGTGTTGACCGCAATAAATTCTACTCCCCGCACATTGGCAGCAATCATTCGATTCACTGCATTGCTGCCACCGCCGCCAACGCCAATTACTTTTATAGAGGCGAGCTGTTCACACTCCATCTCCAGTTCAAGCATGAGTGCAACCTCCTTAATGTAGGGAAAATCATCTCCGGTACTAAAAGGTAAAACATCTTAAATATTTGTAATTCAACGCCAGCGGCATATACCCCTTTTTTACAAATGCCAGCGGCACGAATAAATTTTAGCATATTTCCAGACAATTGTCAGAAAAATATTTGCAAAATAAAAGCCTGTTTCAGGACTTTTTTCGATTTAAATCAAATAACCACAACCTGTTATGATTGTGGTTATATATATTTACGGTCACTACTATTTCTTTAAAAAATAACGGCGAATAATGGCCAGGTTCTGAAAGATACGCAAACCGAAAGCCAGAGAAGCCACATAGTATAAATCAATTCCCAGCCTTTCACCCATATAAACCAGGCCCGCCGCCAGCAGGGCGTTGGTAAAGAAACCGCTGATAAAAATTGTATTATCAAAACTCTCGTAAATACCGGCGCGTAACCCGCCGAAAACCGAATCCAGCGAGGCCAGCAGTGCCACTGACATAAATTTGGCGTATTCAGCCGGAATATTAATGGGAAATACGGTACCAATAAGAATGCCGATTATAATGCCGATTATGGCCAGTAACAACATTATTGAGCACCGTCCTCGCGGGTTTTGCGTAATCGAAACGATAAGCCCCTTTGTAGGCCGGAATCTGAATATTACTCTGCTGTTTCAGAGCAATCTGAATGCCCCAAAATTGAAGGGTCTCAATCACGCCTCCCCGCATTCGCAAGGCATTCTCCAATGTTTTGGGATCCCCGATAGCGCGAATTTCGTAAGGGGGGGAATAACGGGTATTATTGACGGAAAGGGTCGGTCCGGCGCAACGAATCTCTGATGTGGCAATTAATCGCTGTTCATTGATGGACACTGCTTCCGAGCCTGCAGCCCAAAGTTCATTAATAACTTTCAGGATATCATCATCATGAATCAGGTATAAATTGGGGTTTTCACCCGGTTTGGCCGGACGTTTGCTGTCATCAATCGTGACCATGACCCCCGGACCCTGTAAAGCCGTCAGACCGGCAGCCATTTTAATGTTCGCCATTTCTTGGGATATCGCTTCGGTCTTATCGCTCTGCCGCAGTTGATAAACTTCTTTCTGCAAAGCATCCCGTTCTTTTTCAGTCTGATTTAAACGCTGGGATAAATCCTCCAGCCTTTGAAATGGAATCGAAGACTGTACATCCTGAGTCGTACGAAACTGTATAGCCAACATGATTCCAAGTACTATACATACTAATGCAATAGATACCTGTCCCTGCCTTTTGGAAGTCATGCAATCACATCCTTAAAGTTTAGTTCCTCTTCAATTTAACATAGGGCGAGATATAACTGAGATCGATATATTCCGCCCTAGCTTTACTGTTCTCCAAGTCTTTTACTATTTCATTGGTCAGTCGGGCTTTTTCCTCCATACGCTCCGCCTTTCCCAAAATAATAGCCATAGAGTGAACCGTATAGGCGGTATATTCTTCCGGGGATCTGAAACTCATCTCGGATATTTGTGCTAGGGTCCGTTCATTCAATAACGATAAATAAGTAAGGACGGGCACAAGCTGAGGCAGATTTACCGTATCGCCGGTATATGCATTGCCTAAACGAATGCCGGTTACAATCGGGACATTAAAGTATTTAATATTTTTGAAGGCCGCCAGAACCAAACCGTGCTGATCCACCTGAACAAATCCGTAAGCATTGGCCAGATACACTAATGGTTGACGCTCACGGATATTAATGATAACAGTAGCGGGATATTTACGCAAGATTTTTACTTCATAGATTCTCAAATCTTTTAAAAGCTTGTTGGCTATATCGGTGGTATTCAGACGAAAAATGTTAATACGCTCAGGAATACCGGCAATTTGCAAGATTTCTTCCTTAGACAGATGATGATTCCCTTGTATTGAAACAGTTCCTACCAGAAAGAAGTCGGAATGAAGGAACAAAAACGTTGCCAGAACAAAAATAAAGGCAAAGAGAAGCAACTTCACCAGTGCCCCGTTTTTCACTCGCCGTTTATGTTCCTGTGCTGCCTGCTCCAGTCCAGGTCACCTCTCTCTCTTCATACTGCAGCACTGCCTGCTGCCTATTGATAAGTATACAACAGTCCTGTCCTTTCATAAACAAAAAAAATAGGCAGCGAATTCACTGCCTATTTTTCTCTTGGCTTATAAAGTAAGTAAAGAAAACCTATTGGCATCGAAGAATATCAGCGCCTAAACTTTGCAGTTTGCGCTCAAAATGTTCATATCCCCGGTCGATATAATGAACATTTTCTATTTCTGAAATCCCTTCCGCAGCCAGAGCGGCTAGCACCAATGCCCCGCCTGCCCGTAAATCGGTAGCCGCCACCACAGCTCCTGTTAAATTAGCCACACCCCGTACAATAGCCGAGCGACCTTCCACCTTAATTTTAGCCCCCATGCGGGTCAGTTCATCCACATGCTTAAACCGGTTCTCGAATATGGTTTCCGTTACAATGCTGGTGCCTTTGGCGATGCTGAGCAAAGATAGGATCGGCGCCTGCAAATCGGTGGGAAACCCCGGATGCGGCAGGGTCTTTACATCGGTGGCGCGTATCTCATCCGCCTTTATGCGGATGAAGTTGGGTCCCAAGGTAATATCGGCTCCGATTTCTTGTATTTTATTCGTCACTGAGAACAAGAAGTCAGGTGAAATATTTTCAATCGTAACATCACCACGGGTCATGGCGCCGGCAAGCAAAAAGGTACCTGCTTCGATCCGGTCAGGAATGATTTGATGCTCGGCAGGATTCAGGCGGGAAACACCTTCAATGGTAATGGTATCGGTACCGGCGCCCTTGATCCTGGCGCCCATTTTGTTTAAAAAGTTCTGCAGGTCGGTTATTTCCGGTTCCCGGGCCGCATTACGGATCATAGTGGTTCCTTCCGCCAATACCGCTGCCATCATGGCATTTTCGGTCGCCCCGACACTGGGAAAATCAAAATGAATTTCGTTGCCCACGAGCTTTTCAGCCTCAGCCTCAATATAACCGAAGCTTTCTCTCACCTTAGCGCCAATCCTGGTTAAAGCTTTGAGATGGAGATCAATCGGTCGGGGACCAATAGCGCAGCCCCCGGGATAAGATAAACGTACCTTTTTAAACCGGCCCAGCAGGGGGCCCATCAAAAAAATAGAAGCACGCATTTCACGCATTAAATGTTCAGGTATATCACTGACCCGAATATTAGATGTATCCATTATTAAGGTACTTGCTTCGCGTTTGATGGTCACTCCGAACAGTGACAATATATCCTGCATGACCTTAATGTCTTTCAGTTGAGGAACGTTATGTATGATACATAACCCAGAACAAAGCAATGTAGCCGCCATAATCGGCAAAGTCGCGTTTTTAGCGCCGCTACACCGGATACTGCCGTTTAATCGTACTTCTCCCTTGACGATAAATTTCTCCATCGTCTCCCCTCCTAGAAAAGTACAACCACCCACAAAACAAACAAATAAAATCCTTATCGGTCCGTTAGAGTTTCCAGTAACTCCTCGCCGATCTGATAAACATTGCCGGCGCCCATGGTCATCACCAGATCCCCAGATTCGACAATCTCCGCCAGATAACGGGCAATTTTGTTTTTATCGGCAATGTAGGTAACGCGTTGTTTCGTTTGGCTTTCCACCTCATCTTTCAAGGTTTCTCCTGAAATACCAGGTATTGGATCTTCGCTGGCGGCGTAAATATCGGTTAACACCAAAACATCTGCCGGATAAAATGCCCGCCCAAACTCAGCGCGCAACAATTGAGTCCGAGTATATCTGTGGGGCTGAAAGATACAAATCAGCCTTTTGGGATCAGTGTCCCTGGCAGCCAGCAGGGTCGTCGTGATTTCCGTGGGATGGTGGGCATAGTCGTCCACAATCCATACCCCGTCTACCCGCCCTTTTGTCTGAAAGCGGCGCTTGGCTCCCTTAAACAATAGTAAGCCAGCGGCAATGGACTGAAACGCCAGGCCCAGATGCAGGCCTACCGCAATAGCGGCTAATGAATTCAAAACATTATGCCGGCCTGGGACTTGTAACTCAACGGTCCCCAAATTCGCGCCCTGAAAAATGACATCAAAACGGGTGGTGGCTCCTCGAGAGGTGATATTTGTCGCTGTAACATCCGCGGGATAATCTAACCCATAGGAAATAACGGGAGCGTCCAGGTCTTGGGAAACCTGCCTGACATTTGCATTATCAAAGCATAATACCGCTAAACCATTTGAGGGTAATTTCTTGAGAAATTTTGAAAATGCCCCTAGCATATTTTCCATAGTTTGATAATAATCCATATGGTCATTTTCTATGTTGGTGACTATTGCGATCCGGGGCGAAAACTTTAAAAACGAGCCATCGCTTTCATCGGCTTCCGCTACCAAGTGTTCGCCGGTGCCAAGTTTGGCGTTGCCATGAAGAAAATCCAATTCTCCGCCTACCAGCACCGTGGGACTGATACCGGCGTGCTCTAATGCTATCGCCACCATAGATGTTGTAGTTGTTTTGCCATGAGCGCCGGCTACAGCAATGCCGTATTTAGCCTGCATTAAAGCGGCTACCATATCGGAGCGGTGAAAAATAGGGATAGTTTTCTCCTGAGCGGCAATTACTTCCGGATTTGCCTTGGTAATGGCCGTCGATGTGACAATTGCCGCCGCTCCCTCAACATTTTCTTTTCTGTGGCCAATAAATATTTTAGCTCCGATAGCCTGCAGCTTATGTACTGTCTCTGAATCGTTGATGTCGGAACCGGAAACAGGGTGGCCCATTTCGATTAAGACTTTTGCAATTCCGCTCATTCCGGCACCACCGATACCGACAAAGTGTATTCTTCCAATCATATCTAGATTTATCAAAGTTTCTCCCCCTTTTTCAGCGTCGCCAAAGCCCGTAACCAACAACAAAAGAACTCTTAGAGTAATTTCATTGTATGCCAGACATGACTTAATTGCTACACAGCCCAAAAATCAGTGATGAACCAGCGCCAAGGCCAGCTTGGCAACTGCTTTCGCCGCGCCGGGCCTGCCCAGCCGCCGGCTGGCCAGCGACATTTTTTCCAGTGTTTCTTCCCGGCATAATAATTTTTCGAGCGCATCGGCCAAAAGGTTGCCGTCTAATTGTGCATCGGTAATCATAATGGCTGCCCCCTCTTTTTCCAGTACCCGGGCATTATATTCCTGATGATTTTCCGCGGCATAAGGATACGGAACCAGTATCGCCGGGACCCCCTTCGCCGTAAGTTCAGCCAAACCGATAGCACCGGCGCGAAAAATGCCAATATCGGCGGCAGCCAGAGCATCCGGCATATTATACAAATAGGGTGTAATGATAATATTTCCAGTCCCCAATACGTCTATACCGGATTCCTGATAAAAACTAACCATATTATTATACTCGCTTTGTCCGGTAACATGCAATATCTGAATTCCGGCGCGATTGGCGAACCGCTGATGTACTGCTTTCATGGCCCGGTTGATACTGCGGGCCCCCCGGCTGCCGCCTGCCACCAGAACTGTTTTCCTCCCGGCATCCAACCCCAGAGCCTGAACCCCCTGCGCCCGATCGACCGACAATACTTCTTCCCGGATGGGATTGCCGGTAACAACTATTTTCTTTTGATTACTGAAGAAGGGAATGGCCTCTTTATAGCCTAAGGCAATTTTATCGACTACTAACGCCAGTAATTTGTTGGTAATCCCCGGAATGGCGTTTTGCTCCTGAATCAGAGTAGGAATGCCCATTAAGGCGGCAGTAAGCACAATAGGACCGCACACATAACCCCCTGTACCGATCACTGCATCCGGTTTAAATTGCCCGATAATTCGCCGACAATCCCATAAACTTCCCATGGTATTCCAGACAGTCTTTACATTCTCCCAGGAAAACCGCCGTTCCAGTCCGTGTACCTCAATAGTTTCCAGATCAAATCCTTCTTTGGGAATAATATCCGCTTCCAAACCATGCCTTGTCCCCACAAAAAGTATGTCACAGGGTTGTGCGAGCTTGACTAACTCTTTAGCAATAGCAATGGCGGGGTAGATGTGTCCACCGGTCCCCCCGCCAGAAAGAATGATACGCACATGGATTCCTCCTATCACAAATCTTGTCCTCGGATTTGGAACCGTTGAAAAAGGCCCAGATGCTGGAAAGTGCGCAGATGAGCCTTTTTCAACGGTTCCCTATCTTAAGTGGCAGTAGCGGGAAATATTCAGTAGTATCCCGATCCCCGCTAAATTAAAAACCAGGGCGGATCCGCCAAAACTCAAAAATGGCAAAGGAATGCCGGTTACCGGCATAGATGCAGTGACAACAGCGATATTCATAATCGCTTGCAGGACAATCATGGAGGTCACACCGGTAGCCAGCATGCTCCCATAGATGTCGGGGGCAGATATAGCAACCCTTAAACCGCGCCAGGCCAATAAAAAGAATAGCACGATGATCGCTACTGTCCCGATAAAGCCTAACTCTTCGCCCAGGATGGCAAAAATAAAGTCCGTATGAGGTTCCGGCAAATACAGAAATTTTTCACGGCTTCGGCCCAGGCCCACGCCGAATAACCCACCGGACCCCAGAGCATAAAGGGACTGAATGATATGATAACCGGAATTCAGCGGATCGGCCCAAGGGTCGCTAAAGGCCAGTAACCGGCGTAACCGGTAAGGCTCAACCAGGATAGCGGCGACAACACCGGCAACTCCTACGCTGGCCAGCCCCAGCAAATGGGATAGTTTGGCGCCGCCGACAAACATCAGAATGAACACGGTGCCACTGATCGCCAAGGCTGTTCCCAAATCCGGTTCTTTTAAAATAAGCCCGAAGATAACCAGCAACAGCAGTAACTGAGGGCCCAACCCTTTCAAAAATTGAGTGACTTTTTCCTGATTTCTGGCCAAATAGTCGGAACAGTAAATGATAGCGCTCAGTTTGGCAATCTCCGACGGCTGCAGGGAAAACATGCCGTAACCCAACCAGCGTCTGGCCCCGTTCACCACTTTCCCCAGTCCGGGAACTAAGACTAACACCAGCAAAACCAAAGTTAAAATTAAAAGCGGCTTAGCCAGTTTAGACCAGCGGTGATAATCCATGCTCATCGTTACGAACATGGCTGCAAACCCCAGAAACACCCACAAAAGCTGCCGTTTCAAAAAGTAGTAACTGTCCTGAAAGTTGACATGGGCGGAAATAGCGCTGGAACTGTATACCATGACAACTCCGATTGCCAATATAGCTGTCACGGAAAAAAAGATGATAAAATCCGGCGAGTTGAGTCTTGGCATCAAACAACCCCCTTCAACGCAATTGATGTACTAACTCCTTAAATAGTCTCCCCCGTTCCTCGTAGTTATTAAACATATCGTAGCTGGCGCAGGCTGGTGAAAGTAAAACCACCTGGGGGGGGCGGGCTATGCTGTGGGCCAGACGCACCGCTTCCTCCATGGTTTGAGTAATCTCAATCCGCTTTACTCCCAGTTTTTGCGCCGCCTGCTGAAACCGTTCCTTTGCTTCGCCAAATAAAATTAAAACATCCAATTTCTCTTTCGCCAGGGTCATAAATTCCGTCAAATCAGTATTTTTATCCCGGCCACCGGCAAGAAGGATACCATTTCCAGAAAATGCTTCTAACGCCTTAATAGTAGACTCAGGATTGGTAGCTTTGGAATCATTGTAATAGGTTACTCCCTGGACAGTAGCTACTGGCTCAATACGGTGCTCCACACCGGCAAAGGCTTTTAAGGTTGCGGCAATATCGGCAATGCTCACGCCGGCTAAAAACGCCGCGGCAGCTGCTGCCATGGCATTTTCCAGATTATGTCCGCCTTTCAGCTTAATATCGCTAATCAGGCAAATATCGTATCCGGCTCCCTGCCAGACCAGACGGATCATTCCATCCGCGAGAAAGATCCCTTCCTCCATTTGTTTTTTTCGGCTGAAATACACAACCTGACCGGGTACGCGGCTTTTCATCTCGCGTACAACCGGATCATCATAGTTCAAAATCGTAATATCCGACCCTTGCTGCCGGGCAAAAATTCTTTCTTTCATGGCCTGATAAGTCGCAATATTTCGGTGACGGTCAATATGATCCGGCGTAAGGTTTAAAATAGCGGCAATGTGAGGTTTAAAGTTAATAACGCCTTCCAACTGAAAGCTGGAGATCTCGGCAACCGCCAGGCCATCAGGCCCCAGGCCTCGCACTTCCTGGGACAAGGCTAACCCGATATTGCCCCCCACTACAACTGGGCGTCCGCTTCTTTTTACCATTTCCCCCAGTAAGGTAGTTGTTGTGGTTTTGCCGTTCGTGCCGGTAATAGCCAGAAGGGGAGCTTTGCATAGCTGATAGGCCACTTCGATTTCACTCATGACCAGCTTGCCATTGCGTTGGGCTGTTTCCACCAACGGACTGTAAATCGACACCCCCGGCGATACAATCACATAGTCCTGCCCTGACAACAGGGCTTCATCCTGTTTGCCAAAGGATAAACGAATCCCCTGATGAATTTGGGACGCCAGGGAAGGGTTAAGAGAATCCAGCGGCTTGGCATCGCTAAGGGTCACGGCAACACCTAACTCCTGCAAAACGTTGGCCGCCGAGATCCCGCTAATGCCGGCGCCTAGCACCAGGCATTTTTTACCTGAAAACTCCATATTATTTCCTCCTAGATCTGTACAAAACATATCTGCAGCCTCGAATCTCGGGCCTTTTGCAAAGGCCCCCTATCGGCTAAGTGCAAGAATCATCAGCGCTATACAGGCAAAAATCGCTCCGGTGCACCAGAAACCGTGCACCACTGTCGTTTCCGGAAAACCCATTAATTCAAAATGATGATGGATCGGACTCATGCGAAAGACCCTTTTGCCGGTGGTCTTAAATGAGATAACCTGGATGATGACCGACAGAGCTTCGATTACAAACACTCCACCCACCAAAATCAGCAGCAGTTCAGTTTTGGTCAGCACTGCTACTGTGGCCAGAGCGCCTCCCAGTGCCAAGGAGCCGGTATCGCCCATAAATACTTTCGCCGGATGGGCATTGTAGCGCAGAAATCCCAGAGTTGCCCCGGCTACCGCTGCGCAGAATACGGCGAGAGAGAATTTACCGAAACAAAGGGCTATGATCATATAGGCAATAGCGGCAACCGTCACAGTGCCTGCCGCCAATCCATCCAGCCCGTCGGTCAGATTGACGGCGTTGGTGGTGCCCACCAGCACAAAAAAGACCAGAATATAGTATAACGGCCCAAAATCAATATTGATCCCCAACAAAGGAATCCATAGATCCGTACCCAGGCCCAGAAGTTCCGAGGCCAGATAAGCCAGAACAATGGCCATGAGAATCTGCCCTAGCAGCTTTTCCCTGGCCCTAAGCCCCAAAGACCGTTTCATGACCACTTTGATACAATCATCCAAAAAGCCGAGAAGACCGTGTCCCAAGGTAATCAATAACGCCAAAACGGCTTCCAGATCATTGCCGGTAAAAAACAGGGCCGCAACAGTTAAAGCACCCAGGAAAATAAGGCCGCCCATGGTAGGAGTACCTGCTTTGGCGTAGTGCCTTTCCGGTCCTTCCTGACGAATGCTCTGACCGAATTTCAGCTTTCTCAGTAGCGGGATCAAGAGCGGTCCCAGCGCAATCACCAAACAAAACGATAATACCGCAGCATAGAATATATTCTGCATGTTACCCCTCCCGTATCAAAATCAACAACTTCATCTGTAATGTAGTCTTTCAGCGCCCGGTAATTATCTCTCTCCATAGTATCCTCATTAGGAGCCTATTGCAAAACTCAT
>NZ_AFGF01000196.1 GCF_000219125.1 Acetonema longum DSM 6540 | reverse complement strand
CACTTTTTTGTAAAGTTCCAATCTCAGATTATGGCAACTGCAAAACTTATCTTCAGCTTCGAATCCGGGACCTTTTTGAGCGGAGTCCCTATCGTCCGAAGAACCAATAATACGATAGCGCCGCCACAGCCAAGCGGTAGTAGGCAAAGGATGTCAGGGTGGAACGGTTAAGGAACCGCAAAAACCAAATAATCGACAGCCATGCTACGATGAATGCCGTTACAAACCCTACTGCCAGCATGGCTAAATCATTGGTATTCAGCTGTGACCAGATTTTTAAAAGGTCATACACACAGGCAATGGCCATAATCGGTACAGCAATAATAAAGGAGAATTCGGCAGCCGCTTTCCGGCTCATGGAAAAGAGCAAGCCGCCGGCAATGGTGGATCCGGAGCGGGAAAAACCGGGCCAGAGGGATAAGATTTGAAACAGACCGACAAAAAAGGCCTGCCGCAGCGTAATTTCATCCAGTTCACGGGTCTGCGGCCGCTTGGCAATTTTTTCGGCTGCCAGCATAAGAATGCTGCCGGCCACCAAACCAATGATCACGGTAAAAGGTGAAAAAAGATAGGCTTTAATCGGCTTATGCAGAAAAAAGCCGATACCTAAAACCGGTACAATGCCGGCGGCCACATGCCATGGAGTCAGCTCCCGCCGTCCTATAGGAGAACGAAAATCCAGCAGCCGGAGAAACTTGTCCCAATACAGAATGAGTACCGATAAAATCGCTCCCAATTGAATAAATACACTAAATACTGCAGCTTTCTCACCTTCGAAGCCCAAAAGTGATCCAACTAAAATCATATGTCCCGTGGAAGAAATAGGAAGAAATTCAGTAAGTCCTTCTACAATGCCAATTATAATTGCTATGATTATTTCATTCACGCACATACATCCTTTTCAATGGTTTCCTAGTCAAGTTCGATGGTACGAATCCTATCCAGCGGATATTCACGGGGGGTGGCTCTGCCGGTTTGCGCCAGGACCAGTTTGCCGCCAGCCACTTCTCCCGGCCAGGCCGCAATAATACAAAATTTTTGGCTCAACTGACGCAGCAAATCCAGTGGTTCAAGGTGCATGACCGGCGCAAACAGGACCTGAATTCCGTCCAATAAAATGACTTCGGCCTGCTTTGCTCCCAATACCCTGCCTGCAATGGCCGGAGCTTCCTGAGCCCTGGCTTTTGGCACCAATTCCAGCAGTTCCTCCGTCATCAGTTCCCGGCAGTCAAGATACTCCCAACCTTGTAGAGCAGCCAGTTCACGCATCACTTTGCTCTTACCGCTGCCGGGTCCGCCGACGAGCAGCAATAATTTCTCAATACCTTGTTCCACTTCGCGGATAGTTTCCACCACCCGCTGCACCGTAACCGGCATTCGATCATCTCCCTCATTATACTGCACACTACAAAAAATATTCTTGAAAATTGGTTTTCGCCAAAAAATGCCGAAATCCTTTTTACATCTGGCATCGGTCTCGATTGCAGGCAAGAAAAAAGACATCCCAGAGGATGTCTTTTAGTGTTTACAGCAGTTATTGTTTCTATGACTCGTCACCCAGCGGGTCGTATTCAGAACTTTCTACCTGAGTGTCTTTACCCATGCCGACCAATCCCTTATATACGCCGCGAATTTCCTGGTCATCAGCGCGATTATCCAGATAGCGTTCTAATTTACGTTTGACCCGTTGCAGGGCATTATCAATGGATTTAACATGACGCTCCAGTTCAACGGCTATCTCCTGATATGATTTTCCATCCAGATACGCCATCAGAACTTTCCATTCCAGTTCACTCAATATTTCGCCCATTTTTTCTTCAATATCAATAAACTCTTCCCGACTGATCACCAGTTCTTCCGGGTCGGAAACCTTGGAACCGGACAGGACATCCAGCAAAGTGCGGTCCGAGTCTTCGTCATAAATTGGCTTGTTTAAAGAAACATATGAGTTCAAAGGAATATGTTTTTGCCTGGTAGCTGTTTTAATCGCAGTAATAATTTGGCGCGTAACGCACAATTCGGCGAAGGCACGGAACGAAGACAGCTTATCATTGCGAAAGTCCCGAATGGCTTTATAAAGCCCGATCATGCCTTCTTGGATGATATCTTCCCGGTCAGCGCCAATCAGAAAATACGATCTGGCTTTCGCACGAACGAAGTTGCGGTACTTGTTAATCAAATACTCCTGTGCGATTGTGCTATCGTTATCTCTGGCTTCTAGCACTACTTCCTCATCGGTCATGTTCTCAAAACAGCTATACAAATCGCGTTGAGTACTAACCCGCATCGCATCGCCCCCACTGTTCAATTTGCCGGTTAACAGCCAAAAAAGAAAATGCACTAAAGCGTATAAACCTTATAAAGCCTTAGTACATGCCACTTTCGTATCAAATTATACCCCAAGGGCAGCAAAATAGTCAAGCTATTATTCTTGGGGAACCCCCGCGCCATGCCGCAACCGGTTGAGTTTGGCAAAGACATCGGCATTGACCCGGCTGCCGATCTCATGACGGCCGCCGGTCCGATCGGCCTGCTCTTTCCTTTCCTTCAGCTGCCTTTTTACTTGTTTTACATCTACAGCCAATTCTCTGGCGGAAATACGATAGCCGCCGGACCCTAAAATCACCATCTGTTCAATCCAGTCAGACGTGACTACATAAACACTTTTCTCTTGGCGCACCCATTGGTAAACCAGTTTTTCAATATAACTGTCGGCAGTTTCTCCTTCAGCGGTATACGCCACTTCCACCCCGGCGATGGTCTCCGTTTTGGATGACGTGGTCGGTGAAACCGCTGAATGAGCATCAAAGACCACCAATACCCGCCAGCCTTTAAACGCACCATACTCTGCCAGTATGTCCACCAAACAGTCCCGGGCATGGTCTAAATTTTCCAGCATACCCGCCAATTCTGGCCAGGCATGAATTACATTGTAGCCATCTACGATAAGAACGTCTCTGTCACTGCCGTTTTTCACTGTAGCTCCTTTCGGAGGCCGTCGAAAAAGGCCTCAGATTCAGATCATAGATGATTTTTATACCAACTTCTAACGAGAACTCTTAGTATCATCTGCTGCCGGTGGTCTAGCCTTGTCTTCAGAACCGGTTTGATTGGCAGCTGATCCGGTTGGGTCAGTCGGATTCAGCGGCAAAGCCGGATTGACTGTCATGTCCTTGCCTGGCTGAATGTCTCCCGCAGAATCCGGCTGAACCGCCGGCGGTTTCGGGCCTACCCTAACCACCGCATTTTCCGGTACATAGCGGTCCTTTCCGAGAAATTCCCGTTTTATCACTTTCCCATCCGCCTTGATCACCCGGAATACGTTCATCTCATAGCCGGGTGCTCCTTTTTTCGCCTTCTCCGGATCTAGAACGACTTGTCCGGCAGGCAGCAGGGGGTCAACTATTTCCACAGTTTTAAAAGGCAGCTCCTTTAAGTCGGTGACTTCGATATGAACCGTTTGTTTCAGATTTTCTTGGTTTTCCCGGCCAAAAATAGCCACAGTCAATTTATTGTTTTTTGTTTCCGTTAAAATCATCAGCGATGAAGACGTATTGTTCACAAACTTAAAATCAACCGAACCATACACCACCGTCGCATCCCGCCCCATCCCCACATAAGACAGAGGCCTGCCGTGATTCCATCGTTCTTTGACAGGCAGATTGGCCAGCAGCACAGCATTGTATAAAGTGGATGATACCTGACAGATCCCGCCGCCGATTCCCGGCACCATCTCACTGTCGAAAATCTCCATGGCTTCTTTAAAGCCGCTGGCTGTATCTCTGGGGCCGACCGCATCATTAAAGGAGAATATTTGCCCCGGCTTAAGGATAAGACCGTTAATCTTAGCGGCAGCCAAAGCTATATTGGTACTGCGATTCACATCGTTAGAGTCAAATTTAGTGGAAAACGCGCTTTGCAGGGTGACGATCCCGGTCTTGGTTAAGGACTCTTTCGTCACGGCCGGCTCTGTGACAGTCAGCGGAATTTCCAGCGTGTGAATATCGGGATGATAGAAGGCTTGCAGGATTTGTTCCGCCAGTTCTTCGGTATGGAGCTTTCGACCCTGTTGTTCAGGAATAACGCCGCCTGTTTTCAGGCTAAGCACCGCATCTTTCGGCTCCCGCTCCAGAGTTTTCTTCCACTGATCAATCAACTGGTCCAGCTTAGCCTGATCATGACTGATGTATGGCTGAAAACTGCGGCCATTTTCCCGGGCGTAACGAATATCCTGCACCCGCTGCCACCAGGAACCGACCCGGCCATATTGCCAGGCGTCAGCCACCGTCCGGTCCGGCTGCATAGAAAAATCGACCTGATCAGGCGTTAATAGAAATACCGTATTCTCAAAATACAGCAGTAATTGTTTACCGTGGGTTTGCTGCTCCCAGGAACGGACTTCTGCGGTCAATTCCTCCAAAGTCTTCCCCTGAAGCTGGATATTCCCAACCAGCACCCCGCCATATACCCGGTCGTAAAATAACGGATACACGGCAGTCCCAATGAGCACAATGACGATGAATAAACCGGTCAGCAAAAATCTGCGATATTCCATCAGTTTGCTATACACCAAAATTTCACTCTGCTTTCATCTAGACTCGAAACAGGGTTCAGATACTAGAAGCCTATTGCAAAACACATCTGCAGCCTCGAAACAGGAGCTTTTTCAACGACCTTCTTCGCGCTGCCGGAAAACTTCATACAGTATTAAAGAACACGCTACAGAAGCATTCAATGAGGCGATTTTCCCCTTCATCGGGATCTTCACCAGAAAGTCACAGGTTTCCTTGGTCAGGCGGCTTAATCCCTGGCCTTCGTTGCCAATTACAACCACAATCGGCCCGGTTAAGTCGGCCTGATAGTAATTCTGGCTGCCTGCCATATCTGCTCCTACAATCCAGCATCCCATTTTCTTGAGTTCTTTGATGGTTTGGGCCACATTTCCAATTCTGGCTACCGGAACGTGCTCAATAGCGCCGGCGGAAGTCTTGGCCACCGTGCCTGACAAAGGGCAGCTGCGCCGCTTGGGGATCAGAACGCCATGAGCCCCGGCTGCATCCGCCGTCCGCAGAATAGCCCCCAGATTATGAGGATCCTCCAGTTCGTCCAGCAGGATGAAAAAGGGCGGTTCATTCTTTGCTGCGGCCTTCGCCCATAGGTCCGAGAGTTCCGCATAATCCACCGGGGACGTGGCAGCCACAACTCCCTGATGCTTTAAGCCCTGAGTAAGGCTGTCCAACTTGGCGCTGTCCACATCTTGCACTACCAGGCCTTGCTCTTTGGCCAAGGCGATAATTTCTTTCACCGAGCCCTGGCGCTCCCCTTTGGCAACCAAAATTTTATTGATGGGTCGCCCCGCCTTTAAGGCTTCCAGCACACTATTGCGGCCAGCAATAAATTCATCAGGCATATCTTTCAAAAAACTCCTCTTCCTATGTACCGCGGCAATGCGGGAATATCTTGCCTAGATAATATTCGTGACAACAACCGATATTCCTGCGGCCTGTTCAATCGGGAAAAAGGCTCAGCTCCGTTCTTCCGGTTATTATTCCACCATTATACGATTTTCATGAAAACTTTCACGAATTTCTAAGAACCCCTATTGCAAACTCG
>NZ_AFGF01000195.1 GCF_000219125.1 Acetonema longum DSM 6540 | reverse complement strand
AAATTCTATAAGCCCTCTTTCTTGCTGGAAAAAAAGGCAGGAGCAAACAAGCTATGGATATTTCCATTTTATCACAAGTTACTGCAGAACAAAACAGACTACCTAATCCGTCTCATAAGGGCGATACTCGGACTTCGTTTTCATCATCCCGTAAATAATCCTGACCGCTCGCCGCATGATACACACTAGGGCCTGGGGCTTCGTCTTTCCCTCCCGGATTCTGCGGAGAAAATACGCATGAAATACAGGGTGCCTCGGTTT
>NZ_AFGF01000194.1 GCF_000219125.1 Acetonema longum DSM 6540 | reverse complement strand
CTAAAGGAAGGGAAGCAGGTTCTGAAAAAACATCATAATAAGCAGCAACTATTCCCTTCTGGAGTAAATATTGTTGCTTTTTTCTTCGCACGTGTAATAGCGACACGTAAATTCAGGCGTGCTTGATCTATTTTTTCTACATCGTAAATAAATCTTTGCCCTGGGAAATTGCCTTCATAAATAATAACTTCATCAAATTCTTTCCCTTTCGCTTTATGTATTGTCATTACATTGACGCCAGTCCACGTTTTTGCAGAAGTTGCAAAATGCTCTTGAGTTAAAGCATTTCTGACAGCTTCAGTTGCACCTTTGTAATTGTCGAATCGACGCCAAGTTTCGCTTAAACTAGAATTCAAAATTGAACTTTTATGCAATAATCGTAAATAGGTGGCATCGATTCTAACCTGTTTAATACAATCAGTTGTGGCATCCGAAATGATATCTCTAACCTTTATCCAATCAGAGGCTACTTCACCTGTAAAATCTAGGCTATTACATCTTTCAGTAATTCTTTTGCTTTCATCAATAATAACCTTTCTATTTTTACCAGTTATTTTCCCTGTTTTTGTATATTCTAATAAAGCTGTTGAAAGTATAAGATCTTTTTGACTTGGAGGTTTATCACCACGCCGGCCCCGAATGTGTTCGCAAAGATCAATAAGAAATTGATTAATATTGCATTGTTTAATTGATCCATATTCCATTAATCGTGCAATAACTAAAGCTGCAATAGAAGGTCCAGCTGTTTCAATTGCGACTTCATGTTGAATACGAGGTATGATTGTACCATTTTTAAGCTTATGAGTTTTTTCAAGAAAATCAGATACTGTTAACATGAGACTATTTGATGGCAGAAGTACAGCTATAGACCATTCTTTTGGGGTTTCACTACGTAGCCTTTTACAGGCCTCTATTATAGCAAATTTAAGTAAAATGAGTTGATTGTTTTTTTCACGAATTGGATAATATCTGCATTCAACATTGTTATATTTTTTATTTTTGTTGTTACCTGTAAGTAGATCATTTCCAAATTGTACAATATCTGTACCATTACTCCGATTGTTTTCGTTGCCAAAATTAAATGAGATAGGATGAAATGTCGTGATATACTGAGTAATCCTAGCAGGGTCAGCCCCTCTAAAGTCATAAATTCGTTGTTCCGCGTCAGCCAAAACGATTAAATTGCTTTTTCGTCCAAGTTGAGTTATTAATGCCCATTCATCTGCATTCGTGTCTTGAAATTCATCTAATATAATAACAGGATAAGTTTCTGAAAGTATTGTTGAAAGCGCATTGCTTCTAGAAAGCAGTTTTGCACACATACAGGCAAATAAGTCAAAGTGCGTTAGGCCTTCTTGTTCAAAAAGTCTGTTTATTTCTACTTCTTTAGCAGATTTATTATCATAATTTGCTAATAAGGCTGCTGCCTCATGTGGAGGCAAAAGTCGAAGTTGTTTTTTACACAATAGATATCCATGACTCTTTAATATAGTCCAAGCAAAGCTATGGTAAGTATTAATCTCCAAATGATTGGTTAGAGACTTCATAAAAACAATATTGGCATGTTGTTCTACACGAGATATTGTAGAACGCGCAAAACTTAAGAAAAGAATACATTGCCCACTTTGAAGCACTCCAGACTCTATAATTTTTTTTGCTTTTAATAATGCAATCGTAGTCTTTCCTGAGCCGGGACCGCCTAATACAAGAAGATTGCCTGTCGCATCTAGCAATTTCTGTTTTTCTTCTGAAAGATCAAACATATATACACCTTTAAGATCCTGGAATCGCAACGTCATCAAGAGTATCATCCGACAATTCTACTTGATTTGTTGGATTCAAGATTCTACAGATTTCTTTTAGTACGTTAACAATATGACCGGGCATTTCATCCTTACTGCATTGATTAAGAAAGTCTGCTGCTGCCCCTGAACCTTTTGCCCATTTAAAATATTCCATTAAAGATGTTTTTAAATTTTCTATTGCCATATCCTGTGTTGGCTTCGAATTAAGGTGTGTAGGCCATTCATGACCATCAACGAGAAAAGAGGCATATCGTCTTAGTGCGGTTTCATTTGAACCATTTACAAGAACATTTTCAAACCCCTTTTCTGAAGCCTCAAATGCATAGTCAGTTGACGAAAGAATATTACGTCTGGATTCATCTGTTTGTTTATCAAAAACAGCAAATACTGTTTTCCCCAATTGACGAAAATAGCTTCCTAGTGGTGCGACTTGTGAATCAGTCTCAGCATTTATTATTGCAATACCTAGACCCTCAAGTGAGGTGTATTCATTAGGAAATAATTCATGTAATCTTTTTGCCGCTGCGGGAAAAGCATCATACTCGGTCCTTCCTTCAGCGATCAATACTCGGCGCGCCAATAAGGATTCACAAAATCGTCTTTTGACTTCCTCTCGGTACATATTATATTTTTTTATTTTAGGAGGATATTGCGCAGGAATTCCTGTCAGGATACCGTTGTTACGATTAATCACAACAATTTGAGAGGGATTAAATTCTTCTAGAACATATGGGGAATGTGAGGTAAAAATAGCTTGTGCTGATTTAGAAATTATGCTGTTTATAATTCTTTTCTGAGTATGCGGGGGTATTGCTATTTCAGGCTCCTCCATAGCAAATATAACATTTTGTTTAAGTTCAGCAATCATCGAAAGCAATGATAAAACCAGCGTATTAACCGTGCCTGTCCCTTGGTGGTGAAAAGGCGCAGCATATTCCGTTCCACCATCGCAACACGAACCGGTTCCCAAAAAAACGGTAAGTATTTGTCTTAGATGTTCTCGAGTTAGTTGTGAAACGCGCATTGCTGGTGCGTCCGCACATTCAATAGGCACTAGAGAGCGAACAACTGTCTGAACGGACTCTAAAACATCAGATATGCCTAGATCGGGATCGTTAGCAACCGAAATATTACGTAGCTGTTCCAGAACATTTTCCCACATTTGTGGGCGTATCTCTTTTAACCTTAATATTACATCTAGCAATGACCCTCTCTCAAGACTTAAAGCACGAGTGCCGGTACGAAGCGTACGTAGATAAAGGAAGCCACAAAATCGTTTATCACTGGTTCTAAAACTATCATACGTTCCGTCTTCCTTTTTAGGTAACATGAAAAAGGTAGCTCCAACAAAATCATCTTCATCGGCATCATAATTTCCTTTGAAACCAATTCTCAGTGCAGCAACTACACCGGCGTTGTCCGTTGCTTCAGGTGGGGGACCATCAATTAATACATTGTTATCAGTATCCCACCACTCAAGATGATTTCGAAAATGCCTTTGCTGTTCTATAGTTAAGTCAATAATTACTGCTTCAATCAAAATATCAATTGGATTTTTCTCATTATCTAAATATCGCCCTGCATAAAAATCATGCTCATCTATTACTGGATGTCTGGATAGCCGTTCGGGTCCAAGAACTAAATCTATTGCTTCCAAAATTGTTGATTTGCCGGTGTTATTATCCCCAACCAATACGGCATTTCCAGGTAAAAGGAGATGGCTTTCTTTTATTCCTCTGAAATTATTAATCTGAATATATACAAGCTTCATAGATTCCCTCCAAAATCAGAGTGCAATATGTAAGGTATTATTAATGAAGATTGTTCTGCCCAATATTATCCATTTCGACAGAAATATGTAATATCCTCTCAAACATTATGATTTGTCATTATTAGAGTTTCGCCTTTCACTCAACTGTAGGAACCAAACTATAAGTATGTACGGCAAGAAAAAGCCTGAATCAGATTTTAATATCCGCCTCCGA
>NZ_AFGF01000193.1 GCF_000219125.1 Acetonema longum DSM 6540 | reverse complement strand
TTTCGCTTACGCAAAAACAAATGGCGTGTCGCGTTTTGCGACACGCCCAATCTGAAATTTGTGATTCATGGCAATAAAAGAAGGTGCGGGCAGGTATGAAAAAACTTTTCCGCATATTATTGCGGCAGCATGTTGGGAATCCGTCTATCCCTTTGGTGAAAATAGGGAACAACATTGAACAAGGAGAGCTGATTGCAAGTTTAAACGGTCTTGGTTCAAACCTGCACGCTAGCGTTTGCGGGCGCGTTGCAGAAGTTAGCGGTCAAGCAATCGTTATAGAAGCTTATGAAGAACAACAAAAGAATTATAAACCTTTGAGCAGGAAAGGCGATTTGATCGATGTCATCAAGGATGCCGGTATCGTCGGCATGGGAGGAGCCGGCTTTCCTGCCCATGTCAAGTTTGCCGCGGACCTTAGCGGCGGCTTGGTCATTGCCAACGGCGTCGAATGTGAACCGGTGCTGGCGCACAACGTTAAACAGCTGACCGATCATCCTGAACTTATATATAAAGGTTTGCTCTATGCCATGCAGGCTGTAAACGCGAACAAGGGGATTTTTGCGGTGAAGGGCAAGAATCGCCGGGCTGTTGAGGCGCTGCGGGATGTAATAAAAGACCGGGACATTGCAATCGCCGAACTGCCGGATATATATCCAATGGGTGAAGAGCGGGCTATTGTCCGGGAAATCCTCGGCGCCAGGTTAGCACCGGATCAATTACCTGCGGCCGCCCGGGCCGTTGTTTCCAACGTCGAAACTTTGGCGCGCGTTGCTGAAGCCGTCGATTTTAACAAACCGGTTATTAGCAAGCATGTAACGGTAGCCGGGCGCTTGAAAAACGGGGTTGAGCCTCAAGTATTCCTGGATGTGCCTATTGGTGCAAGGATAGGGGATCTGATTGAGGCGGCCGGCGGAATTGCCGGGGAATATGGTGAGATCATTATGGGAGGGCCCTTTACCGGCAAAAGCGTTAGTTTGGATGATGTGATCACTAAAACCAGCGGCGGTATATTGGTTACCATACCGTTTCCGCATGAATCAAGAAAAATGGGTATTCTGGTATGTGCCTGTGGAGCGAGCGAGGCGAGGCTTAGAGAAATCGCCGATAGGATGGGATCGCCAGTAGCGGGTGTGGAGTTTTGTAAACAGGTTGTTGAAATTAGGGGAAATCTGAAATGCGAAAATCCCGGCAATTGTCCGGGTCAGGCCGAAAAAGTACTGAAACTGAAAAAAAGCGGGGCGGAAGTTCTTCTGATCAGCAACTGCACTGCATGCAGCAACACTATTATGGGAATCGCGCCGAAAATGAAATTGTCTGTTTACCATCACACCGATCATGTGCTGCGTACCGTGAATCACTCCTTGGTCCGGCGCTTAAAATCTTAAATTTGACGAGAAGAGCAAGAGAAAAGAGATAGGAGGGAGATAAAATGTCTCTTTCGGAAGAAACCGCCAAGCATCATAACAATGATCCGGCTGTAGTTTGTTGTATGACCAGAGCGGGGGCCATAATCAGACCGGCGGACCTGGAGGATCCATCCCTGTTTGGTGAACTGGAGGATTCGGGGTTATTGGACTTGTCAGGCAATGTGCTGAAAATTGGTCAGGTAATCGGCGCAAAACTTATAAAAACTCTCAATGCGATGACGCCGATAACCCCCGACGCAGTAGAGGGAGGTGCTGGCACGGCGGAAGCAGCTAACAATACTGCCTTTGCGAAAAATGGGCAGGCCGGCGATACGGCAATGGCAGTTGCAACTGGAACAACTCCCGGCGGTACTGGCGGCGTGGTAAATATCAGCATTGGAGAAGGCCATGATATAAAATTCAGTGTAGTATTGGGCGGCGGAGCAGTGACAGCAGTGCCGGCAGCGATCAAAACCGCAACACTTAAATATGAGGACAAAGTGATTCGCACACTCAAACAGCGCGAATTCCCTGTGGAAAAAGTGGAGCTTGGCAGGGAAACCTCGTTTGAAGACGGTGTATTAGTAATCAAGGAGCAGCTGTGCAGCGACGCTTTAAACGCTGATCCGCTTGTGAAAAAAGTATCACTGGATATTATTACACCTGAAAACAAACATGTGCATACCAATACCATTATGGATGTAATACCCATTGCCGTTAAGACGGAAGGCAAATTGGGCGAAGGCATTACCCATGTCATGAGCGGCGCGGTAGTTGTACTTACCGGTGTAGATGAAGGCGGGAGCCAGGTCCATGAATTTGGCTCCTGCGAAGGTTATCTGGACGAGAAAATCAGGTATAATCGTCCGGGCTGTCCTGACGAAGACGATATCCTGATTCGCGTCCATGTAATGATCAAGGAAGGCACCGGCATGGAGCGAAGAGGGGTAACCGCCGCCCATAGGGCATGTGATGCTATTCTCCAGAAAATCCGGGAAGTGCTAAAACAAGCGCCGGTTGCGGAAGCAGTCATAGAAAACGTGATTCGTGACGTAAAACGCATTGGCCGTCCCCGGGTAGTGCTGGTTAAAGAAATTATGGGTCAGGGCGCGATGCATGACAATTTGATCATGCCGGCCGAACCGGCAGGCGTTGGTGGCGGTCGCCACAATGTCGATCTTGGCAATGTTCCCGTTCTTTTATCCGCGAACGAAGTACGCGACGGCGGAATTCATGCGCTTACCTGTGTCGGTCCCTCGTCAAAGGAAACTACCCGCCACTACTTTCGCGAGCCACTGGTTGAATTAATGGCCGAAGATGAAGAAATTGATTTAGCGGGCGTAATTTTTGTCGGCAGCCCGCAGGTGAACGACGAGAAAAACTATGTTGTCTCCCGCCTGGGAGCATGGGCCGAAGGGCTTGAACTTGCCGGGGCCATCGTGACTACCGAAGGTTTTGGCAATAACCATATTGATTTTGCCGGGCACATTGAGCAATTCGGCAAACGCGGTATAGCTGTTGTGGGCGTTACCTATTCAGCTTATCAGGGCGCCTTGGTTGTAGGCAACAAATATATGGACGCGATGATTGAACTCAATGAGCACAGTGGTGGCTTCGAGTCGGAAATTCTCGCCGACAGCACGATTTGCCATGATGATGCTGCCCGGGCCCTGCTCATGCTCAAGACTAAACTGGCCGGCATTCCCATTGAAGCGGCTGACCGCCGATGGAACCAAACGGTAATAGAAGCAAACAATAAGGCAATGGAAACAAACAAAAAAGTAGTTGACATAGGTGAACGGTAATGGACACGGTTTTGCAGGCAACTCTTGTGCAAGGAAAACTTGCCGAAGTTTCTGAAGTCGGCGTAAAAGTAGTTTTTAACGGGAGACTCGGCACTTTGAACGTACCCCTGCGTTGCGTTATTTCCGACAAGAAGCTTGAGGTAAATGACGGTGTAGAGCTGTATCTAAGTTATGTCCGGGTATTAACCAAGTGAATGATTGCGGGGAGGGAATATAATGAGACTAACAGTGGCGACAGGCTTGAAATCGGAAGTGCATGTTCCCGTTACGCCTCCGGCGGTTTGGACTCCCCTGCCAAAACCGCTGCGCCAATGCAAAGTTGGATTTTTCAGTGGTTGCGGCGTTCATCTGAAAAGCCAGGAGCCGTATAATACGGCTGGTGACATTAGCTACAGGCTATTGCCGACCAATGTGTCGGTCAAAGACATGATGATAACTCACGGCGGGTTTGACAATTCCGACGCCAATAAAGACGTCAACGCAGTTATGCCGCTGGACCGGATGCATGAATTAGCAGCGGAAGGTTTTATTGGCAGTGTTGCTGACCATTTTATCGGCTATATGGGGGGCGGCGGCAACGTGCAAAAATTCAGAGATGAGATTGGTCCGGCTATTGCTAAGCTGCTAAAAGAGGAAGGCGTAGATATTGCTGTTGCTACCGGTGGTTGCGGCAGTTGCCATCGCTCTACTGTAATGGTGCAGCGGGCAGTGGAAGCAGCCGGCATTTCTACCATCCTTATTGCTGCTTTGCCGCCGATCGCCAAGCAGCAAGGCGCACCGCGGATTTCAGCACCTCATGTGCCGATGGGCGCCAACGCTGGTGAGCCTAATAACAAAGAAATGCAGATGGGTATATTGAGAGATACTCTCAAGGCTATGGAAACGATGACTTCTTTTGGGCAGATGGTTGTTTTGCCCTATGAATATCGCCACAATGTCTAAAGTAAGTTTTCAAACCAATCGCAGCATTGGGCAACGGGGTAAGTGTCTGCCCCTTCTGCCTGACCATGACGGGACCAAGCTCAAAGGAGTGGACGATACCGTCAAGACCAGGGATATGGCTGAAGTGCTGTGGGAGAGCGTACAGTAGGCAATCGAGCAAGCTTTATTCAGTTCGGAAAAATTGCTAGACAAATTAAAATAGATAGTGTATTCTAAAAATAGAATACTGTTCTAAATATAGGAAAACAAGGAGGGGTGCTATGTAAAATAAATATCTAAAAGTAAAAGGAGGGGTGCCGAGAGGTTATTATTCGGAAAAATCGATAAAAGACAGCTTCAAAAGCATTAGTAGGAAAAATTAAGAAAAATGAGGTGTTTTTACAATGGGAGCGCCAAAAGCAATTACCTTTGACTGTTATGGCACTTTGATTGACTGGGAAAGCGAGATCCAAAAGTTCTTTAAGGGCATTCTCGACAGAAATGGTGTAACAAACGCCGACATCGTGTCATTCCAAAGACACTGGGAAAATTTGCAGTTCGACTATATTCAGGGACCGTACCGTTCCTACAAGGAAGTGCTGAAGAACACCCTGCCGATGGCTTTTAGGGAATATGGCTATCCGTTCAGCCCGAACGACTGCAACCTGTTTGCGGAATCCATGGGCAAGTGGAACCCGTTTCCCGATACCAGGGAGGCCTTGCTTGAACTGAAAAAATATACCAAGATTGCCCTAATCACCAATACCGATAACGAAATTGTCGCCGAGACAGTTAAACTGATCGGCGTTGAATTTGACGCAATCATCACAGCCGAAAAAGCGGGAGCGTATAAACCGAGCCACAAGGGATTTCACCTGGCTCTCAAGGAGTTGGGACTGGATAAATCGGAAGTATTGCATGCCGGTTTTGGTTTTAAATATGATGTTGTCCCGGCAACGGAATTAGGCTTCAAGACTTGCTGGATCAATCGCTACGGCGAAGTGCGTCCCGTTAACGTAAAAGAAACATATCTGGTTGGCAATATGTCCACTTTTGCCACGCTTGTCCGCGGAATGGCGGCTGATCGCTGATCCTGCCAGCTGTAAGTGAACAAGACGTAATTGAGTAGACAATAGTCCTTGGTTTCCTTTAAACTGGCCATGGCTGCGTCATGGCCAGTTCTGCAAACAAGATATAAACTGATTGCATGTATGGAATTATTCCGCTAAATCTTACTAAGTAGCATGCGGAGGCTGATAAGGTGAAAAGCAAAGATGTTACAGGAGAGCGTCTGTCACATGAGTTATCCGGGATCATGGCCAGGGAACGGGTGCTATACCGTAATCGGGATCTGAAAGCCTATGAATATGACTCCACGCACTTTCGAAATCTTCCCTTGGTTATTGTTTTGCCTGAGACTACAGAAGAGGTTCGGGAAATTGTCAAACTGGCAAGACGATTCAATATACCCGTTACGCCGCGGGGAGCCGGGACATCGCTTAGCGGCGGCGCTGTTCCTACGCCCGGCGGCATTATGATGCCCTTAACCAGAATGAATAAAATCCTGGAGATTGATATCGCGAACGGAATTGCCGTTGTTCAGCCGGGGATAACCAATAAAGAGCTTCAAGACGCCTTGAAGCCTTTCAGATATTGGTTTCCGCCTGATCCTGCGAGCCTGTCGGTCGCCACTATCGGGGGCAATGTGGCCGAAAACGCCGGAGGCCCGCACTGTTTAAAATACGGGGTTACCTCGAACCACGTAATGGGCCTGGAAGTAGTGCTGCCTAACGGCGATGCCGTCAATCTTGGCGGAGCGGTGGAGGACATCCCGGGCTACGACGTGAGCGGTTTGCTTACAGGGTCGGAAGGCACAATGGGGATTATTACCAGCGTTGCCGTTAAAATCAGCAGGCAGCCGGAGGCGACTTCCACAATATTGGCAATCTTTAACTCTTGCTGGGACGCTGCCGTAACCGTCTTCGAGGTGATTAAAAACGGGTTTAATCCGGCTGTGCTCGAAATGCTGGAAGAACGCATGCTGCACGAAGTGAACGAGGTGTTCAACCTGGGGTACCCCGACTCGGCGAAAGCTCTTTTGATCATTGAGGTTGACGGCAGACCGGAAGGCTTGCCGTTTGAACTGGACGGAATTCTTAAAATATGCCGTCAGAACAAGGTGCAGGTCCTGGAAGTCGCCAAAAATGAACAAGAACGGGAGACGCTGTGGCGGGCTCGCCGGGGAGGGACGTCGGCCCTTGGACGGCTAAAACCGGACTCGGCTGAAATCGACATTGTGGTGCCCAGAAGCCAGTTGCCGCATGTGGTGGAAAAATTCCAGGAGATCAGCGCCCGTAACGGTGTCATTTTGGGCGCCCTGATCCATGCCGGCGATGGAAATTGCCATCCCCAGGTTCCATTTGACGGCAGGATCCATGAGGAAAGAGAGGCGGCTGAGCGCGCCCTGGGGGAAATCATGCAAGCGGCTGTGGATTTAGGCGGCACCATCAGCGGGGAGCATGGGATCGGACTTGAGAAAATAAGCGGGATGCCGCTGGTATTTTCACCGGATGAGATCATGCTGATGCACAGGCTGAAAAGATTATTTGACCCTGCAAACATGTTGAATCCCGATAAAATCTTTCTGGCCGGAACTCCACAAGGGAAGGAGGGCAGCCATGAGTGAGAAAAAACCTGCACCCCAACAACAGAATCTAGCCGGCATATGCCCGGTCATCAAAGGATCCGAGGCGCCGGAAATAGTGCTTGACGGAAAAATTCCGCAATATGTCGCTTATCCCTCTAGTGATAAAGAAGCCGCTCAAATTCTGTCTCTGGCGGCCAGGACAAAGACGCCCCTTGCCGTCATCGGCGGCGCCAGCAAATTTAACGCCGGAACGCCGCTGACAGATTTGGAATGGGCTTTAAGCACTGTTAATTTAAATCAAGAGCCGGTTATCAAGGCGGATGATCTTATTGTTCAGGTCAAGGCCGGAGTGGCACTAGCGGAACTACAAAATCTCCTGTCCCGGCACAATCTGTTTTTGCCGGTTGACCCGGGAACAGCCAAGGCAACGGTGGGAGGAATGCTGGCGCAGGGCGGCGGCGGTTCACACAGGTTAAAATATGGGTTGGTCCGGGATCTTGTTTTGGGAATGACGCTGGCTTTAACCGATGGCAAAGTCTACAAATTCGGGGGACAGACGGTCAAAAATGTAACGGGTTATGACGTCGGCAAACTGTTTATCGGTTCGAAGGGCACACTGGGAGTCATCACCGAGGCGTATTTGCGGGTTTACCCCGTACCGCCCGCCAGCGAAGTCCTGTTAGGCGTTGCCCGGGGACTGGACGCCGTCTGGAAGGCTGCCAAAGCTATGGAAGAGATTGAGCCCGCGGTCGTTGAAATATATGACGCGCCGCTGGCCAAACGCCTGTATAACCTCGGCAGCCAGGGAAATGTCCGCTATGGAATTCTGGTGAAATACGCGGGTCCCGGTCCGGCCGTAGATAAGCAATACGCGGAAACGCTGGCTGTTTTTAATCAATACGGCATCAGCTTAAGCAAGGCGGATGTGAATGATGCTGAAATATGGGAAAAACGAGAAGTCATGAACACCTTGGATGCTTTCACGCCGGACTTAATCGGTGTCAAAATTGCAGTTCCGCGGGTAAAAACCAGGCAAATGGCGGAAGGGCTGGAAGCGGCGGCGGGCCAATTCGGCATTGAGCAGCTGGCGATGCATATGCCGGCCGTGGGCATATGCCAGGTCTGGTTTACCGGGAAGCAGTGGCTGGAGTTTATGCGGGCTCTGGAAGGAACCGCACGGGGACTGGGGGGACTGGTTCAGCTGAAAACCGGGGATTTGTCCGTTCGCCGGGAATTCCGGATAGACTCTGCGCAGATATTGGACTCGCAAATTAAACATTTCTTTGATCCGGAAGGAGTGCTCAATGCCGGTAAGTGCGTATAGCACGGCAAACTGCTGCGGCGTGGCATGGCCGGAGTTCCCTTATGAGATCGAACAGGAGGTTTAAAATGTCGGAGAAATTAATCGCGGAACTGTCGGAGATTATCAAAGGGTGCAGCCGCTGCGGCTACTGTATGGCGGAATGTCCCGCCTATAAAGCTACAAAAATAGAGTGGGACGTAGCCCGGGGCCGGAACTGGCTGGCCAGCGAGCTGGCAAACGGCGCGATTCAGTTCGATAGCGATCTGGATGATCCCATTGACACCTGTTTGCGGTGCGGACGGTGCAAGGAAAACTGCCCCTCCAAGGTTGACACACCGAAAGCGGTGCAATTAACAAGGACGATACGATATAAAAAAGGCAAAATGAAACTGCCCTACCGGCTCCTTTTCGAGCGGATTATGCCTTATCCGAAGCGTATGGCTATGGGTTCCAAAGTGATGGGCAGAATCCAGGCCATCGGGCCTGACGGCTGGCTCACCAAAGGCATTATTGCCCGCTGTTGTCCGCCTGTCTGGGCTATGCCGACATTGCCGAAACGGAATGCCCGCGATATCCTGCCTGCCCACAATGCGGCTATCGGTCCCAGAAGAGGCTCTGTCTTATATTTTGTGGGCTGCGCTACCGGTCTTGTTTACCCGGAAGCAGCGGAAGCGACCGTACGCCTTTTAACCTCTCAGGGAGTAGACGTCACCATCCCGGATGTTTCCTGCTGCGGTACGCCGCCTTACTCCTACGGGCATATTGACGGGGCACTCCTTTTGGTCAGACGGAATTTAGAGGTTTTGAACGTTAAGGAAGTTGACGCGGTCATCAGCGATTGCGCCACTTGCGTATCTTTCCTGCGAGAGTACGAGGATCTGCCGCTGGCTGACGCCTTAAAAGACAAGGCGAAAGCCTTGCGCGGCAAAGTGAAAAATCTCTCGGATTACCTTCTGAGCCTGGGGTTGCTGGCGCCCAAACATACGGTGGATAAAATTGTAACCTACCATCAGCCTTGCCATTATGCCCATTCTCTTGACGGTGCCGATGCGGTGGAGCAAATTTTAAAAAATTTGCCGGGCATCGAATTCCGCAAGGCCGCCAACCAAAATACCTGCTGCGGCGGAGCCGGCAGCTACTGTTTCAGCCAGGTGAAACGTTCGCGAAGTATCCTTGACACAAAACTGGACGGCATAGTAGCCACCGAGGCCGATGCGGTAGTAACCAACTGCCCTGCCTGCATGATGCAGCTCCAGGCGGGACTGAGGCAATTGGAGGGTTCTAAGCCTATAAAAGTAATTAACACTGCAAACCTGCTGGCTGATATTTATAGCGATAAGCACTAGTACAGAAGGTATTTGTATGGAGGGTTTTCGATGTAAGAAATTCCTTGAAAGGGAGTATTTCAATGGAAAATAAACCGGGAACAGATGTCCCAATTGATGGGGAGAAACTGAGCAGAAAAATACTGGTTCATCTAATCCCATACCTGATGTTCTTGTATATTCTTGCCTATATTGGGAGAATAAACTTTGGCTATGCAGCGCTAAAAATGAATGCTGATTTAGGAATTACCGACGCCCAGTTCGGGCTTATTGCAGGGATATTTTTTATAGCCTATTTTATCTTTGAAGTACCCAGCAATATTATCTTGGATAAAGTCGGGGCGCGTAAATGGATCGGCAGAATTTTGTTTTCCTGGGGACTGGTCGCAATGGCGACGGGTCTTGCCCAAAATGTAACGCATCTTTATCTTGCGCGTTTTATACTGGGCGCCGCAGAAGCGGGTTTTTTCCCGGGCGTCATCCTGTACCTGACCTTTTGGCTGCCGCAAAAAGAAAGAGCTAAGGCGGTTTCCATGTTTATGCTTGGCATACCAGTCTCTTACTTTTTAGGCGGCCCCCTTTCAGGCGCCATCTTAGATAACATTCACTGGCTGGGGATAGACAGCTGGAGATGGGTGTTTTTCCTGGAAGGGTTTCCTAGTGTAATCTTTGGCTTTGTGGTATTTTTTACCCTGGCGGACGGCCCGAAAGAAGTTAAATGGCTTTCAGCAGCCGAAAAAAAATGGCTTATCAATACCCTAGAGGAAGAAAACAAGGGAAAGGTAACAGGGAAAAGGCATCTGTCAAAAGAAACCCTGTTGAACAAAGATATATGGCTGTTGGCGTTTGTTTACTTTACAATTGAAATCGCCGAATATGCAATCACCTTCTGGAGCCCGATATTGATTGAAAGACTTTCCTCTTTTACCTCGACTACCTCTATTGGATGGGTTAACGGATCAATCTATATACTTGGAGCGGCAACCATGATTTTGTGGGGGCGCCGTTCCGATAAAAAACTGGAACGCAGATGGCATACTGTAGCGCCCATGATTTGCTGTTCGGCCAGTTTGCTTTTGCTCACCTTTTTTAGCCATTCGATGTTTTCCGTACTGTGGATGGCCGTAATCATCGCTTCCGTATATGCGGTGTTTGGGCCGTTCTGGTCTTTGCCTTCCATGGTTTTGGCGGGGCCTTCGGCAGCCGTTGGCATCGCCATCATCAACTCTTGTGGCAATCTGGCGGGATTTGTTAGCCCGAATGTTATTGGCCTGGCATCCGAGGCAACGGGGAGTGTCGAGAAGGGATTTATGATCATTGCGATTTTCATGACAATAGCAACCTTATTTATTATCACAAAGTTAGATCCTAAGAAATATTCCATAAAAGAAAAAGGAAAAGCCGCGATTGCTCCCCCCTCCTTTTGATGGCGGTAGAAACACGCAGCACTTTGCCGTATTGACCGGCGAAGAAAACTTTACGGCATTCCGGGATGGCCAAGATATTGGGAGATCGTTTTGCATACGGCCGCCAGTTCCTCTTTTGCCTCCATTAATTTGCTGTAGTTCATGCGCAAAGCAGGCGCGCTGATGCTGACGGCGGCGACAATGCCGTTGGTGTAGTCCCTGAGAGGCATGGCAATGCAACGCAATCCCAGGCAGTATTCCTCGTCATCCACGGCAAAGCCCTGCTGCTTCACCTTTTCCAGTTCTTTTACCAGGGCATCTAAGGAAGTGAGGGTATTGGGAGTAAAGGACGGCAAGGTTTCGCCTTCAAAAATTCTCGCAAGCTCTTCTTTGTCCAGTTCGTGGATCAAGGTTTTCCCCATGGCGGTGGCATGCAGCGGCTCGCGGCCGCCTATTTCAATACCGGCCTTCAGATTCGTTTTGGTGTCGGATTTTGCGATAATGACTACCTCATTCCTTGCCAGCACTCCCATATTCACCGTTTCCTGGCAGCGGTTGCTGAGATCCTTAAGCAGCTGGTTGTCGACGCCGGTCAGCTGGTTTTGCTTGGGAACGGCCTGACCCACATTGAATAATCCCCAGCTCAATTTATACTTTTCCGTTATCGCGTCCTTTTCCACATATTTAAAATAAGCTAAAGTATCCAGAATACGGTGGATGGTGCTTTTGCCCATATCCAGCATGCGACTTAGCTCGCTGATGCCAAGCCCCCTGTTGTTGGAATTCTTGGCTAAAATATCAATAATTTCTAATGATTTTTGCAAGGTGAGCACCGGATAATTGGGTTTTTTGTTCATCGCCTGACCTCCATCGGTATTTCAAGTGCTTCAGCCGGCTTGGGACAGCCGGGCTGTTTTAAACAGGCCCGATAATGCGGAAACAGAACGCTTTACTAAATGAAGAAACACTTAAAGTATATTTTGACATAGTAAACCGGAATTTTCAAGGTTTGGCATCTATATTTCCCGATATATTTCGTAAATACTGTAATTTGCCTTTACAGGTTGAGAAGCTGCTCAATATTAGGAACAAAATGCAAATCGCTTCAGTTAGCTTCTCATTGCCGTAAAAATAGTCCCGCCAGGATTGACTATTGGCTTAGAGGTGATATAATGGCTATATAAATAGAACGACGTTCTTAATAATAGAACAAAAATCGGCAAAGAGAGGTGTTGAATATGAATCAGGTAAAGATTGAATTTGACCGGTGCAAAGAATGCGGCTATTGCGTCAATTTTTGTCCCCAAAAAGTTCTGCTGATAGGGGACAAGGTCAATAAACGGGGATACTATCCCCCTGCCGCCGCCTTACTTCAGGACTGTATCGCCTGCGGCACCTGCGCCAGGGTATGTCCGGAAGCGGCAATAGCAGTTTATAAAGAAAGCTAAGCGAAGATATCGACGGTTTATTAAGGGAGGACGAGAAGATGGGCGAGAAGGTCTTTATGCAAGGCAATGCGGCTCTGGCGGAATCTGCTATTCGTGCCGGCTGTAGATTTTTTTTCGGTTACCCTATTACGCCATCCAGTGAAGTGCCGGAATATTACGCCAGGAAGGCCAAGGATGAAGACTTGGTGTTTGTACAGGGGGAAACGGAAGTTGCCGTATTTAATATGATCGCCGGCACGGCAGCTACCGGCAACCGGGTGATGACAGCCACCTCGGGCCCAGGTTTCAGCCTGGGGCAGGAAGCCATGTCGTTTATGAGCGCCGCCGGCTTGCCTGCCGTTATTGTGCAGGTCATGCGCCCCGGTCCTGCCGACGGGGAGATTCTGGCGGCCCAGGGTGATTATTTCCAGGCGGTGAAAGGCGGCGGGCACGGCGATTACAATAATCTGGTGCTGGCGCCTTATTCTGTGCAGGAAATGTGCCAGCTTATTCAGGAATGCTTTGAACTGGCGGAAAAATACCGCAATCCCGTGGTCCTGCTCAGCGATGCCTTGCTGGCTAAGATGCAGGAAAGCGTGGAGCTTCCCGGGCGCAAACAGCAGCATTGCGATTTGAACTGGGCCCTTACCGGCTGCGCCGGCCGGGAGCACAATGCGATTACTACCTGCGGCGACGGCGCCGCCCAGTGGGAAGGGTTCAACCTGGTCCTTCAGGAGAAATTTTCCAAAATCAAGGCCAACGAGGAACGCTGGGAAAATTACCAGGTAGAAGATGCGGAGCTTGTTTTGGTCGCTTACGGCAGCATGGCCCGGATCAACCTGGGGGCCATGAAGCTGGCCAGGGAGGCCGGTTTAAAAGTAGGCCTGGTGCGGCCCATTTCTCTCTGGCCCTTTCCGGTGAAGGCGTTCGCCGGCCTAGACGATAAAAAGTTCCTGGTAACCGAGCTAAGCGCCGGACAGATGGTGGAAGACGTCAAGCTTACTGTGGCTCATAAAGAGAATGTTCATTTTTACGGCCGGCTGGGCGGCGTCGTGCCCACGCCGAAAGAAATCTTTCAGCAGATCAAAGAATTGGTGGTGAAGTAAGTGAAGACGATCTACAGCAGACCGGACGTTTTTACGGAGGCAGTCACCACTTATTGCGGCGGCTGCGGTCATGGCCTGATCAACAAACTGATGGCGGAGCTGATCGATGAGCTGCAGCTGCGCGAACGGGGAATCCTTGTCTGGCCGATCGGCTGTTCCGTTTATGCCGACAAATATTACAGGATGGATGCCATCTGCGCTCTGCACGGCAGGGCGCCGGCCCTGGCTACGGGCATCAAGCGCGCTTTGCCGGATAAATTTGTTCTGGTTTATCAGGGAGACGGCGATCTGGTTTCCGAAGGTATGTCCGAGATCATGCATGCTGCCGTCCGGGGGGAAAACTTCACGGTGATTTTCGTCAATAACGCTATTTACGGTATGACAGGCGGCCAGATGGCTCCCACCACCCTCCTGGGGCAGGTGACTTCCACCTCGCCCCATGGCCGGTCCGCAGCGACCAGCGGCTATCCGGTGAACATGGCGGAAATCATGGCCCGGATGCCCGGCGTCTGCTACAGCGAACGGGTTACCGTCAACAACCCGCAGCGTATTGCCGCCGCTAAAAAAGCGATGAGGCGAGCGTTTACCCTGCAGTTTGAAAACAAGGGCCTCAGCTTTGTGGAAGTACTGTCTCCCTGCCCCACGGGCTGGGGGAAGAAACCCGTCGATGCTCTGGCTTGGGTGGACGAACAGATGATTGATATATATCCCTTGGGCGTGTTTAAAACCCCGCAGGAGGTGACTGTGAAATGAAACATGAGATGCTGTTTTCCGGAATTGGCGGGCAGGGAATCATGCTGCTGGGCGAGGTGCTTTGCAGCGTAGCCGTGGCGGCAGGGTATCAGGTTACCTTTGCCCCTTTCTACGGCCAGGAAAAAAGAGGCGGCCGCACGATGTGCCATGTGGTCATTTCTGATGCCATGGAATCGCCCATCATTTCGGAAGCCGAGCTGATGCTGATCATGGATGAACGGTCCCTGCAGGATTTCCAAAGCCTGATGGCCCCCCAGGGCGCACTGCTGCTCAACAGTTCGATGATTGAGCGGGAACCTGCCTGTCAATGCCGGGAAATTAAGAAAGTGCCCTTTTATGATATTGCCGTCGAATTGGGCAACGCAAAAGTGGCCAACATGGTTGCTTTAGGCGCCCTGTTAAAGTATTTGCCGTTTATCCCGTACGATAAGGTGGTCGCGGCAGTGCAGCAGGCTTTTGCGGCAAAACAAAAGGTGGCGGCCCTCAATGTACAGGCGTTAAAAGCCGGCTATACCTATGGCTTTTGATGTAAATAATTATGAAAACGAGGAGAGATAAACATGGTTGGGGAAAAAGTTATTCTACGGGCAAGAATGAGCGCTGGTGATGCGCACTATGCCGGTGAACTGGTCAACGGCTCAAAAATTCTGGACTACTTTGGCGATGTCGGCACAGAACTGTGCATTCGTTTCGACGGGGATGAAAGCTTGTTTCGCTCCTACGACTCGGTTGAATTTTTAGCACCCGTTTATGCCGGCGACTTCATGGAATATCACGGCTGGATTGAATCGGCCGGCGCTTCTTCCCGCAAAATGAAGTTCGAGGCTTACAAAGTGATCGAGCTGGCCCGTGATCCCAAGCTGGCCATTTCCGCGGCGAATGTGCTGAAAGAGCCGCTGCTGGTGGGTAAGGCCAGCGGGACCCTGATCGTTCAGAAGCAGTTCCAGCGGGGTCACCAAGATCCCAAATTTGCCGTGAAGAAATAGTCAGTACTGTCATTGCGAAGGAGATGAGGCCCTGTTGGATGGTCCAATGGAACTCCAACAGGCGCTTTATCTTTCTTTTGCCTACCAGCAGTGCGATTCAGATCGAAAACATGAAGATAGAAAATAGGGGAGGAAACAATTGTGAATTTTGTACTCACACAAGAGCAAACAGACATTCGCAAAATGGTGAGGGAATTTGCCGAGAAATCGGTGGCGCCGACGGCCGCGGAACGGGATGAAAAGGAATATTTCCCGCGGGAGATCTTTGCTGCGATGGGCGAACTGGGTATTCTGGGCATACCCTATCCCGAAGAGTATGGCGGGGTGGGCAGCGATTTTGTAAGCTATGCCATTGCGGTGGAAGAGATATCCCGCGTATGCGCCTCCACCGGCATTGGGCTTTCCGTCCACACTTCACTCTGTTCCTGGCCGATTTTTCACTACGGCGCAGAAGAGCAAAAGCAAAAATACTTGCGGCCGCTGGCGTCCGGCAATAAACTGGGAGCCTTTGGCCTGACCGAGCCCAACGCCGGCACCGATGCCTCGGCGGGGTCCGCGACTGCGGTTAAAGACGGGGGCAGTTATATCCTGAATGGTACCAAAGTCTTTAATACCAATGGCGGCGAAGCGGAAATCGAAGTCATATTCGCCGCCACCGACAAGGCCGCCGGCCTGAAAGGCTTGAGCGCGTTTATTGTCGAAAAAGGAACCCCAGGCTTTACCTTCGGCAAAAAAGAAATCAAAATGGGGATTCGTTCTTCGGTGCAAAGAGAACTGATCTTTGAAAACTGCCGCGTTCCGGCTGCCAATCTCCTGGGCAAAGAAGGGGAAGGATTCAAAATCGCCATGACGACCCTGGACGGGGGGCGGATCGGCATAGCAGCGCAAGCTGTCGGCATTGCCCAGAGCGCTCTGGAGCACGCTATTAAGTACGCAAAAGAGCGGATCCAATTCGGCAAGCCGATCACCGGCAACCAGGCAATCAGTTTTATGCTGGCCGATATGGCCACTAAGGTAGATGCAGCCCGGCTGCTGACTTATCGGGCGGCGTATAACAAGTCGAATCATCTTCCTTATTCCAAGGAAGCCGCCATGGCCAAATTGTTTGCCTCGGACGCCGCCGTGGCAGTGACCGCCGACGCCGTGCAAGTTTTCGGCGGCTATGGCTACAGCCGGGAATACCCCGTAGAGCGCCTGATGCGGGATGCCAAGATCACCCAGATTTACGAAGGTACCAACCAGGCCATGCGGATGGTTATAGCCGGCTCCATTCTGCGGTAAAATTGGCAGCAATCTTCAGGCCAGCGGAAAATGGTCGGACCGGATAACCTTGGCTGCAAGACCGGCGAAGGCTTCTGTGATTATATGCAAAATACCAAGGAGGAAGAAATCTTGAAAAAAACAGTCATCGATTTTCATGTCCATTTAAGTGAGTATGAATCTTTCTGTGATACCGCCTTTGCATGGTTCGCCCAAGCCTTTCCCTCCCCGGACGCATACCAGGTTTTTTGTCAGAAGTATAAGCAGCCGGAAAACTTTCTTTCGCTGATGGATGAAAATGAAGTTGATTATTCCGTAGTATTGGCCGAAGTGGCGCCTTTAACCACTGGCGTTGCGACAAACGAAATGGTCGCCGACTTCTGTAAAGGCAGCCCCCGCCTGATTCCTTTTTGCACGTTTAATCCATATCTGGATCCAAATATGGCGGCAATTTTGCCGGCACTGGTGAAAGATTTCGGCTTTAAAGGCGTGAAGCTCTATCCGACCTACAACCACTTTTACCCCAACGACCCGGTTCTCTATCCTCTTTACACTGTTGCCGAAAAACTTGCCGTTCCCATCTTATTTCATACGGGTTCCTCGATTTTCAAAAATTCGCGCATCAAGTATGGCAATCCCATTCTTTACGATGATGTCGCGGTAGATTTTCCTGATTTGAAAATAGTGATGGCCCACGGCGGCCGGGGGCCTTGGTATGATGAGGCTTATTGCATGATTCGTCTGCACAAGAATGTCTATATTGACGTCACGGGTCTTCCACCCGGTAAGCTGCTGACTTATTTCCCGGACATGGAACGTTTTGCCGATAAGTTCGTTTTCGGTACCGACTGGCCCAATGTGGACGTGAAAAAAAATATTGACGCCATGCGCAATCTGCCCATGGCGACAGCGGCTATTGACAAAATCCTTGGCGAGAATGCAAAACGTATCTTGCAGATTGACTAATAAATGCCTTTTTCAACGTTTTCTGTAAAACAATGCCGTTATCCAACTGATGTGTCTGGAGACGGCATTTTGACGTTTGCCAATGAATGATTGAAACGACAAGAGGAAAAGGCGGCTGCTGGATGGTGAGCTGAAGGATATAACTATCTAGTTCTGCGTAGCTTATGCTACTGGTCAAAGGTTACTAATGCTTAATGGCTGTCCCTACTAAGACTATCAGCTAAGTTTTTAAGCTTCAACGCCATATTACCAATTTCTTGAATTGTATTTGTAGCCAAGCTTGTCGCTTCAGCAACTTGCCTGATAACCTCGCTGGTTTGTTCTGTAAGCTTGAATACGTCTTTGCTTTCTGTTTTTATTACTTTTAGGATATCGGCAATGGTTTTTATTGATGCCGCGCTATTGCTGGCAAGTTTACGAATCTCTTCCGCTACAACGCTAAATCCCCGCCCATGCTCGCCAACTCTGGCCGCTTCTATCGCGGCATTTAGTCCGAGTAAATTTGTCTGGCTAGCAATGGATGTTATAATATCAATAACATGATCAGTTTCAGAAGTCTTAATTTGAAACTCTTTTGCTGCATTGGCCATTGTATGTGATACCGCAGAAATCTCTTCGGTTTGCGCGGAAATTTCCTCACTGGTACTGGCCAATACATTAATGGCATTATATAATTTTGCCGTCATATCCCGAATATCATCCTGAAGTTCTGGTATATAATCAGCGCAAAGTGCGCCAATTACCGCATTATGTTCGTTGAAAATTGGAACGGCTACGGCGATATAGCTTACCCCATACACATTTTTATCATGCCTCATGACCACACGGCGTCTTTCTTTCATGGCGGTAAGCGTAGAAGAGCCTTTATCTACTTTCACACCCGTAAGTTTAAGATCCTGTTTTTTTGCTTGGTAGATACATAATAAATTTTTCGGTATCTGCAACCATTACTGATACATCTTCGATAAAAAGTCCTGGTATAAATTTGATTACTGAGATAAATCTATCCAGGATAGCCCGATCTTGTTCTGACATGTTACCATCTCCAAATTTTATAATTATCTATCCTTCCTTAGCTACAGCAGCTACAGCTACCAAATTAAAACGTTTTAGAACGATAGCGACGGCCAATATTAAGATGGCAGGTTTTCATTAACTTTTTATGCAAGAGCCTGAATGGATGTATAATGGTTTAATAGCGACTTAATAAAAAAGCCATAGAACTAATTAAACTTTCGGTAATAGCCCCCCCCTTGGGGAGCCGTTACATTATCCTGGAAATAATATTAACTTAATATTTTTAATTTTGTCAATAGAAAAGATAAATTTATTCAGATGCGGTAAATTTATATTGGAATGCCGAAGTGAGAATAAGTGGCTTGAATACCGGAAGGAAGGACGTAAATACAGTTGACAGTAATGACCATGGCAGCAATATGAAGCAATTGACTCATGGCTTGTTTATGCGTATCATAGATATTAGCTACCGTGGGGATATATGAATATGAGTTACTATATTGGTGTAATATGTAGTGCGGCAGTCGCTGAATAAATTGATATTTCTGATTTTTAGATGGTTTTGATCTGTACATGCGTCTCAGCAGCGCAGTTTTGGAGAGCGGGAGGAAGAGGCAATGGTTACATGTAGGCAGCTTTTGGAGTTGGACGTGTTAAGAAACGTCCGGCTGATTGCGGGTCGAAGAGGACTCGACAAAGGAGTCTCTTGGCCATACGCAAAACATACCAAAACAATAACGCCATGGGTACATGGAGGTGAATTCCTTCTTGTTTCCGGATATGAATATGGAACGGATGAAGGAGAACTTCTACAACTCATTGATGAGGCCGTTTTGAACCAACTGTCAGGGCTCCTGGTGGAAGGTGGAATCAATTTCAAGAAACTGCCGGAGCAGGTGATCCGCAAAGCCGACGAAGCAGACCTTCCCCTGTTTTTTTGCTCCGGCGTGGTCAGCTTTTTGGACATTACAAGGGATGTATCGACTCTCATCATGGAGAGCACGTATATTGCCAGAAAGGACCATTCTCTTTTGGACCAGCTTTTGGTTTCCAATTCCTTGACCCGGCCGGAAATTGCCCGTCTGTTCGAGCACGCGGGCATATCACCGGACCGGTGTTTTATGTGCGCGGTTTTTAGCATCCCCAATGAGGAGGTTTCCCATATCCACAATGCGCGTATTGATGAGAATGTCATGCTCTGCTTTTCAAAAAACCTCAAAAAGCAAACGAAGGTTTTGTTTGAAGAACTTGGCTTGGAAGAAATTTGCAAGGTGAATCTGAAAACGGTCGACTATCTGCTTTATTCCGAGGATGAGGCCGGTCTATACCCAATCATGGATTCGCTTAAAAAGATCCGGGCATATTTGGATGCGCAGGAGAAACGTTCCGTTTATCTATCGTTTAGCAGCGTGCTGTCGGACGTCATACAGGTCCGGGCCGGCTTTGACGAGGCGCATTTTACGGCTTCCCTTTTGCAACAGCATCTGCTGCCTGGCTCTGCCGCATTTTTTCCCGACATTGGCAGCTATCAGTTGATGCTGTATGTGGAGGACCGGAAAAAGCTAGTCCTGTTTCGGGATCATTATTTAAAAGGATTGTATGAAGCGGATTTAGGCGGCAGTTCGCAGCTGATGGAAACACTGCGGACTTATCTTGAGAAAAACGGGAACATGCTCCGGACTGCGGAGGCGCTTTACATCCACCGCAATACCTTACAATACCGGCTGGACCGGGTCAAAGCAATTACTCATTTTGACCTTGATGATTCTTCCGTCAGAAGAGATATTCTGATTGCTTATATGATCATGAATGTGGTTCCTTTTTCTTGATTGAGCAGAATACAAAAATTTAATGGATGTACGTTTTTGTAGGAACACTGGTATCTGTGGACTCAGATGCCAATGTTCTTTTTTTTCATAAGTGTTTTATCACAGAACGGCAGCCGATATTGGATGGCGGCAAAAAAAATCTGTAAATTTGTGCTTTTTGCTCAATTGCAGCTTAATTTTATTGTGCAGAGTTTCACTTGAAACCGTCGCTTTTTTTTATAAGGTCTGCGAATTGTGGATTGAAGTCATTAAATATAACATGAAATCAGAATATTTTTTCAAGCGGCCGATGCACCTTATCCCAC
>NZ_AFGF01000192.1 GCF_000219125.1 Acetonema longum DSM 6540 | reverse complement strand
TATCGTGGCCTGGCTCTTGATTTTTGACACTGCCTGCTCTACTGTGCACTGTTGTGCCATGGTTTTCGCCTCCTAAAGAGATGTACAGCATCTCGAATATCCTTTTTTGACGAAATATGGTTTGCTATATTTAATATTCAATATTTTGTTAATATATCCTGCAAAATATTGTCGAACAAAATATATGCCAAGATTGTCCGGTCCATCTGCTGTTTCCCGGAAGCAGGAATCATTGCCCCTGACCGGGAAACAATATTTCGGGAGCTGGCTGTCTCTTTGTGGGTGAGGCGGTCATGCCGCCAACAGAGACTGCAGAAGAGAACGGAATGATAGGATGGATCAGTTAAGCAGGTTCCTACAGGACGCGGCGGCTGCATTTGCGATAGACCGGGCGGGTGTCGGGAGGATGGCTGACGGGATCACGGCAGAGATACGCCGGGCAATCGCCGGGAATCGCACCTCGTTGGCCATGCTGCCGTCTTTTTTGGACAGGCCGGCCGGGACGGAACAGGGCCGCTTTTTGGCGCTGGATTTTGGCGGCACCAATGTACGGCTGTTGTTAGTTGAATTGCGGGGCAGCGGCAAATTCGAGATCCTTGTTCAACGAAACTGGCCCCTGCGGGACGGGGCAGCCGGTTATGACTATACGACACGGGAAATCAGGGGAGAACAACTTTTCGGCTTTATTGCCGACCGGATTGCCGAATTAGGCTTAGGCCGGTCCGGATTAAAACTGGGCCATACCTTTTCCTATGGCTGCCGCCAGTATTCCGTCAACCGGGCGGAATTGATCCTGTGGGGCAAAGAAATCAACATCAGCGGCATGGAGGGTCAGGATATCAACGGTCTGCTGGCTGATGCGCTGGCTGGCAGGGGTTTAGGCCATATCATCCCGGTGGCTCTTTTAAATGATACGGTAGCCACCTTGCTGGCGGCGGCATATCAGGATTCCTGCACCGATATCGCCTCGGTCTGCGGCACAGGGCACAACATCTGCTACCGGGAAAAATTCTCGCCTCTCACCGGTCGGCCGATGATCCTGAATATGGAATCCGGCGGCTTTGACCGGGCGCCGGCTACTGTCTATGACCGGCTTCTGGATGAGGTAAGTGAACAACCGGGCAGTCAAAAGCTGGAGAAGCAAGTAGCCGGTCACTATCTGGGCGAAATTTTCCGCCTGGTTTATCAGGCAGGCGCGGATCGGGGACTGCTGCCGGCCTTGGAGGAGCGGTACGCCCTTCGCAGTGAAGCCCTGGGATTGATGCTGGCGGATGATAGTCCCGCTGGCCAGGTAACCGGTCGATTTTTTGCAGAGACATACGGACTGACGGTTCAGCCGGAACAAATCCAGGCGCTGCGTCGGTTGGCCGGCCTGATTGTCTGCCGCTCAGCCAGACTGGTGGCGGCGGCCTATCTTGGCGTTCTGCGGCATCTGGACCCTGACCTGACCCAACAGCATATGATCGCCATCGACGGTTCCCTGTATGAAAAAATGCCCGGCTATGCCGGCCTCATTCGGCAAACCCTTGAGGAACAACTGGAAGACCGGGCCGGTCAGACGGGCATTCGTCTGGTTAAGGACGGATCAGGCCTGGGCGCGGCTATTGCCGCCGCCACTGTATCATGACAATGAGCCTTACGATCCGTTGCTGCGGAACGTGAGGCTCATGCCGGAGGAATATCATGGTCAAAAAATCCGTTGAATCTAAACTATTATCGCCAAAGCTACCCTCCAAATTGCAATTGGCACATATCAATGAATTCCACGACGAAGATTGCGTGGAACTCAGTATGATACAGGACTGTACATTGGAAAGTTGAGTTTGTAAGGTGATGTTTATTTATGTCGTTTTGTCTCTTATATCCCCTGAATTTGCGAAAAATAATACGCAAGATGCCTGTCCTTAAGCTTCTTTTTCAAAAAAAATAGGATAAAAGACCCAAAACAATAGAGTCAATATATATTGCTTATTTTCCATACTTGATCATATAATGAAAACAAAGAAAAAACATACAAAATTATACAAACCCGATTATACAAACCCGGTTAAAGAGATCCAGCCCTCAAAAAAACTACCCCAGCGACACCGATCGGAAACCTCTTACGCGCAAACCTGCAGGGACAAGCCAATGCCTTATATACCTTCATCGGCTGGCCGCTAAACAAACCGGAGGGATTTGAAACCGCCGATCAAACCTACGGCTTTCAACTCCTCCTGCCGCTCTAAACCATTGAACCGAGGTGACCCCATGGCAATCAAAAAGAATCTTCTAGCGCGAAAAATCATGGCCCACCTGGCCCTGTGCACCTTCACCTTCCACCAAACCATCGCCTTCGCCGGCATC